>DATHJB010000121.1 GCA_035316325.1 Acidimicrobiales bacterium | reverse complement strand
AGGCCCTGGGGCTGGGCTTCTCCCGGATCCAGTTCACCCCCGACCTGCTGCCCGGTGACATCACCGGCTCGGCGATCTTCGACGCCCGCTCGGCCTCCTTCGAGTTCCGCCCCGGCCCGGTGTTCACCAACCTGCTGCTGGCCGACGAGATCAACCGGACCCCACCCAAGACCCAGGCCGCCCTGCTGGAGGCGATGGAGGAGCGGCAGGTCACGGTGGAGGGCTCGGCCCACCCGCTGCCGTCGGTGTTCACGGTGATCGCCACCCAGAACCCGGTGGAGTACGAGGGCACCTACCCGCTGCCCGAGGCCCAGCTCGACCGGTTCCTGTTCAAGCTGCAGGTCGGTTACCCGACCGCCGAGCAGGAGCAGGAGGTGCTGGCCCGCCACGACCGGGGCCTCGACCCTCACGACGTGGCCGCGGCCGGCGTGACCGCCGTCGCCACCGTCGACGACCTGCTGGCCGCCCGGGCCCAGGTCGACGGCATCGTCGTCGAGCCGCCGGTGATCGCCTACATCGTGGCGCTGGCCCGGGCCACCCGGAGCCTGCCGTCGGTGGCGCTGGGCGTGTCGCCCCGCGGTGCCGCCAACATGCTGCACGCCGCCAAGGCCTGGGCCTGGCTGGTGGGCCGGCCCTTCGTGACGCCCGACGAGGTGAAGGCCGTGGCCAAGCCCTGCCTGCGCCACCGCATGCAGGTGCGGCCCGAGCTGGAGCTGGAGGGCACCACCGTCGACGGCGTGCTCGACAGCATCCTGGCCTCGGTCCCCGTGCCCCGCTGACGATGCACGTCTCAGACGAAATGTGCACCGTGGCGCACGGAATCCGTGCGCTTCCGTGCACATTTCGGTGGTGGGCGTGACCCTCGCCCTCCAGATCGCCGGTCTGGCGCTGGTCGTCGGCGCGCTGTGGTACTTCGTGGCGCTGCCGACGGTGCGGCTGGCCGTGGTGGCCGCGGTCGCGTCGCTGGTGGCCTGGTCGCTGCCGTGGGACGTCTGGATCGCCCTCGTGGTCGTCAACGGTGTGCTGCTGGCGGTCCAGGTGATCGACGCCTTCACCGGCCCGTCGCCCCAGCGGATCCCGGTGGAGCGGACGCTGCCGGCGGGCATGACGCTGGGCGGCGAGGCCGACGTGACGTGGACCGTCCGCAACCCCAAGTCGTTCGGGACCCGGGTGAGCCTGGCCGACGAGCTGGCGCCGTCGCTGCGCCCGTCGACCCGCCGGGTGAGCGGCCGGATCCCACGGCGGGGGACGCTCCGCGCCACCGCCCGCCTGCGCCCCGCCCGCCGGGGTCACTTCACGCCCACCGAGCTGGTGGTGCGCACCGAAGGTCCGCTGGGCCTGGGCGCCCGCCAGGCGGTGCAGCGGATCCCGGGTGAGCTGCGGGTGTTCCCGTCGTTCCGCTCGAAGGACGACGCCGAGCTGCGCATCCGCAAGGCCCGACTGCTGGAGGTCGGCCTCCGGTCGGCCCGGGGGCGGGGCGGCGGCACCGAGTTCGACCAGCTCCGGGAGTACGGCATCGACGACGAGTTCCGCCGGGTCGACTGGGCGGCGACGGCCCGGTCCGGCAAGGCGATCGTGCGGACCTACCGCTCGGAGCGCAACCAGACCGTGGTGGTGCTGCTCGACAACGGGCGGGTGATGGCCGGCCGGGTCGACGGGGTGCCCCGGGTGGAGCACGCCATGGACGCCGTGATGGCGCTGACCACGGTGGCCACCGGCCTGGGCGACCGCTGCGGCCTGGTCGCCTTCGACCGGGAGGTGCGGGCGGTGGTCCCGCCCCGCCACGGGACCGGGCAGCTGGCCCGGGTGGTCGAGGCGCTGTACGGCCTGGAGCCGGCGCTGGTGGAGAGCGACTACGCCCAGGCGTTCACCGAGACGCTGGCCCGTTTCCGCCGCCGCACGATGCTGGTGATCCTCACCGACCTGGTGGAGGTGTCGGTGAACGAGTGGCTGGTGCCGGCGCTGCCGCTGATCGTGCGGGAGCACCTGGTGGTGGTGGCCGGAGTGGCCGACCCCGACGTCGCCCGCTGGGCCGCGCCGACCGACGTCCCCGACGCCGCCACCGCCTACCGCCAGGCAGCGGCGGTCACCGCCATGGCGCAGCGCCAGCGGGTGGCCGCCCGCCTGCGGGGCCTGGGCGCCACGGTGGTCGACGCCAAGCCCGGCCGCCTCGCCCCCGCCCTGGCCGACGCCTATCTGGAGGTCAAGGCCACCGGCCGTCTGTAAGTTCCCTTCAATGATCGACGAGGTGCTCGAGCTCCCCGACGGGCGGACCGTCGGCTACACCGACACGGCCACCGGGGGCACGCCGCTGCTGTGGTGCAACGGCGGTCCCGGGAGCCGCCTCGAGGGGATGGGCATGGCGCCCGAGGCCACCGACGCCGGGTTCCGCGTCGTCGGCGTCGACCGGCCCGGCTACGGCACGTCGACGCCCCAGCCCGGCCGCACCATCGGCGGCTGGGTGCCCGACGCCCTCGCCGTGCTCGACCACCTGGGCATCGACACCTGCGCCACCGTCGGTGTGTCGACCGGCGGCGCCTACGCCCTGGCGCTGGCCGCCGCCGTCCCCGACCGGGTGCAGGGCCTGGTGGCGTGCTGCGCCCTCACCGACATGCGCTGGGAGGAGGGCAAGGCGTCGATGACCGACGCCGGCATCCAGGAGATGTGGGCGGCACCCGACCGGGAGACGGCGCTGGCGATCGGCCGCGAGAACTTCGGCGACGACGGCTCCAAGCTGCTCGAGATCGCCCCCGACGTGGCCCAGCAGCTCCCGGCGGCCGACATCGCCCTGTTCATGGACCCCGAGTTCCTGCAGCGCCTCGTCCCGAACCTGGGGGCCAGCTTCGCCCAGAGCGTGGCCGGCTACGTCGACGACCGGCTCGCCGACGGCCCCGGTTGGGGCAGCTTCGACGTGAGCGCGGTCCTGTGCCCGGTCGGCGTGATCCACGGCGGCAGCGACACGATCGTCCCCGTGGCCCACGCCCACCACACGGCGTCGATCGTCCCCGGCGCCGAGCTCCGGGTGTTCGACGCCCTGGGCCACTTCAGCATCCTCGGCGAGGTCCTCGAAGCCCTCACCGCCACCCTCGCCCGCTGACCTCCCACATCACCGAAATTGCGACAGAACCGGCCCGTTTCGGGCGGATCCTGTCGCGGTTTCGCCGCTACGACGCCCAGGCTCGGTCGCGGGCGGCGGCCAGCTCGTCCCAGCCGCGGTCGAGCTCGCCCAGGTCGCCGGTCAGGCCGCGGGCGGTGGCGGCCCGGCCCTGCACGACCACCCAGGTGACGAAGGCGGCCTCGGCGACGAAGCCGATGCCGACCCGCAGCGCCGTCGGCACGCCCCGGCCGGTGACGAAGCCCTCGATGAAGCCGGCGACCACGAACGCCACCACCAGCCCCAGGGCGATCAGCACCGCCCGCCGGGCCTCCAGGCCCACCGACTCGGCCCGTGAGCGGTCGCCCGGAGCGATGATGGCCCAGCCCAGCCGCAGCCCCGCGGCCCCGGCGATCACCACGGCGGTCAGCTCCAGCAGGCCGTGCGGCAGGATCAGGCCGAAGAACTTGCCCAGCTCGCCCACCGACCCGAACGCTCCGCCGGCGATCCCCACGTTGGCGCCGTTGAAGGCCAGCAGCAGCACGGTCGGGATGCACAGGATGATCCCGCCGGCGAAGGCCATGAACGCCACCTGGATGTTGTTGATGGTCACCTCGGTGGCGAAGTTCGCGGCCGAGTCCGACGAGTAGTAGTCCTCGAAGTCCTCCTCCAGGTACGCCTCGCGGGCGGCCTCGGGGATGGCGACGTCGAGCGCGTCGTCGCTCTGCATCAGCCAGGCGCCCATCAGCACCGCGGGCACGAGCAGCAGGAAGGCGCTGGCCGCCACGAAGCGCCCGCTCTGGTAGACGGCGGCGGGGAAGCGCCACACGAAGAAGTCGCGGATCGCCGCGCCCGGCCTCGACCGTCCCCGGTAGATGACGCCGCCGGCGTTCGACACCAGCGTGGTCAGCCGCATGGTCAGCGACGGGTCGCGGTAGGCGGTGCGGGCGTGCGACAGGTGGGCCGAGGTGCGCTGGTACAGCGCCACCAGCTCGTCGAGCTCGCCGGGCTGAAGGTTGCGGATGCCCCGCCGGGCGCGGCTGGTCAGCTCGCCGAGCCGGTTCCAGCTCGGCATGTTCACGGCGATGAACCTGTCGATGTCCATGACCGCAAGGACACTAGTTTGCGCCGTATGAGCATTGGCCCGGGGATCGTGACGCCCGAAGCCGTCGTGCTCGAGATCGAGCGGGCGGGGGTCCCCTCCCGGCTGCTCGCGTTCGTGCTCGACCTGCTGGCGCTCGGCATCGTCTGGTTCCTGCTGGCCCTGGGGGCGAGCTCGATGCTCGGCGACCTCGAGGGCTTCGCCGGCGCGGTGATCGCCGTGCTGCTGAGCGTCGGCCTGTACCTGGCCTGGTTCGTCGGCTTCGAGACGTGGTGGCAGCGCACCCCCGGGAAGGCGGCGCTGGGCCTGCGGGTGGTGAGCACCGACGGCACGCCGGTGCGCTTCGTCCAGTCGTTCCTGCGGGCGCTCGTCGGGCTGGTCGACTTCTTCGCCCTGCCGTTCGGGTTCATCGCGGTGACGTCGTCGCTGCTGTCGCCCCGCGACCAGCGCCTCGGCGACGTGGCCGCCGGCACCCTCGTGGTCCGCGACCGCACGGCCACCCGCCTGGCCACACCTGCCCAGTTCCCCATCCCGTACGGCTTCGACGCCTACGTCAACGGCCTCGACCTCGGTGCCATGACCGAGGCCCAGTACGGCGTGCTGCGCAACTTCCTGCTGCGGGCGCACCAGCTGTCGCCGCTGGCCCGGGCCCAGCTGGCCGTGCGGCTGGCGAACCCGATGTCGCGGATCCTGCGCCACGACCCGCCCCGCAACCTGCATCCGGAGACGTTCCTGGTGTGCGTGGTGGCGGCCTGGCAGCGGGCGCACGCCGGCGGCGCCCCACCGTTGCCGACCTGGTGACCCCACCCGAAATTTCGACACTCGTGGTGGCTATAGGACCGGCAGTGTCGAAATTTCCCGAGAGAATGGCTGACGTGCTCGGGACACCCCCCGCCATCGCCTACCTCGACCACGCCGCGACGACGCCGCTGCGGCCCGAGGCGCGCGCCGCCATGCTGCCGTGGCTGGGCGGGACGTTCGGCAACCCGTCCGGCGCCCACGCCGTGGCCCGGGCGGCCCGGCAGGCGATCGACGAGGCCCGCGACACGATCGCCGGGGTCCTGGGGTGCGCTCCGAACGAGGTCGTGTTCACCGGCGGCGGCACCGAGGCCGACAACCTGGCCGTGCTGGGCGTGCCCGCGGCCCGCCCGGGACCGGTGCTGGCGTCGGCCGTCGAGCACCATGCCGTGCTGGAGCCGCTGGAGGTCGTGGGCGGGCGGACCGTCGCGGTCGACCGGCGGGGGGTCGTCGACCTCGACGCCCTGGCATCGGCGTTGACCCCGGAGACGACACTCGTGTCGGTGATGACCGCCAACAACGAGGTGGGCGTCGTCCAGCCGCTGTCCGACGTGGCCCGGGTGGTGCGCCGCCACGCCCCCGACGCGGCGCTGCACACCGATGCCGTGCAGGGCGCCGCCTGGCTCGACATCGCCGACGTCGCCGCCGGCGCCGACCTGGTGTCGGTCAGCAGCCACAAGTTCGGCGGACCGCAGGGCGTGGGTGTGCTGGTGGTGCGGCGCGGCACGCCGCTGCAGCCCCGGGCGATCGGCGGGGGACAGGAGCGCGAGCTGCGCAGCGGCACCCACAACGTGGCCGGCATCGTCGGCATGGCGGCGGCCCTGGCGGCCAAGGCGTCGGCGCGTGACGAGGAGTCGACCCGGGTGTCGGCCCTGCGCGACCGTCTCGCCGACGGGCTCCTCGCCGAGATCCCCGACGCCGTCGAGACCGCGGGGCGGAGCGCGGTGTTGCCCGGCACCGCCCACCTCACGATCGACGGCGTCGAGAGCGAGGCACTGCTGTTCCTGCTGGACGAGGCCGGTGTGTGCGCGTCGGCGGCGTCGGCCTGCGCCAGCGGCGCCCAGGAGGCGTCGCACGTGCTGGCGGCCATGGGCGTGCCGCTGCGTGCGACCGCCGGGGCGTTGCGGCTGTCGCTCGGCTGGACGTCCACCGACGCCGACGTCGACCGGGCGCTCGACGTGGTGCCCACCGCCGTCGCCAAGCTCCGGGTCGCCGCCGGGAGCCTCCGATGACGGCGGCGAGGGTGATGGTGGCCATGTCGGGCGGGGTCGACTCGTCGGTGGCGGCAGCGCGGCTGGTGGAGCAGGGCTACGAGGTGGTCGGCGTCACCATGAAGCTGTGGGGCGGCGAGTCCGACACCGGGTGCTGCTCGGTGAGCGACGTCGACGACGCCCGCCGGGTGGCCCAGCAGCTCGGCATCGTCCACCACGTGTGGACCTTCACCGACGACTTCGAGGCCCACGTCGTCGACCCCTACGTCGACGCCCACCGGCTGGGGCGCACCCCGAACCCGTGCATCGAGTGCAACCGGCACCTCAAGTTCGACCGCATGCTGCGGCGGGCGCAGGCCGTCGGTTTCGAGACGGTCGCCACCGGCCACCACGCCCGCATCGTCGAGCTGCCCGACGGGAGCGGCAGCGGCAGCGGCCGGCTGGCCCTCGCCCGCGGCGCCGATGCGGCCAAGGACCAGAGCTACGTGCTCTACGTGCTCGGCCAGGAGCAGCTGGCCCGCACGCTGCTGCCCGTGGGCGACCTGACCAAGGCCGACGTGCGGGCCGAGGCCGAGCGCCTGGGCCTGCGGACCGCCACCAAGCCCGACAGCCAGGACGTCTGCTTCATCACGTCGTCGGCCGGCCGGTCGGGGTTCCTGTCGCGGCGCCTCGACCTGCACCCCGCCGAGGTGGTCGACGCGGCGGGCGCCTCCGTCGGCGAGGTCGAGGCGGTCGAGCTCGTGACCGTCGGCCAGCGCCGGGGCCTGGGGCTCCCGGGAGGCAGCGCCACCCGCTACGTCACCGAGGTCGACGTCCCCGCCCGCCGGGTCCGCATCGGTCCGCCCGAGGACCTGCAGGTCACCGAGGTCGCCCTCCACGACATGGTCTGGCCGGCCGGTCTCGTCGAGGGCGACGTCATGGCCCAGTGCAGCGCCCACGGCATCCCCCAGCCGGCCCAGGTCACCTCCACCGCTTCCGAGGGCGCCGGCGTCACCGCCACCGTCCGCTTCGCCGCCCCCCAGCGCCGGGTCGCCGCCGGCCAGTCGGTGGTCCTCTACCACCCGACCGCCGACCACGTCGTCGGCGGCGGCATCGTCTCGTGACGTCGTCGTCGCTGCTGCTGCCCTTCTTGCGCAAGGCGAAGGACCATGCCGACCGGTGCTACTCGGAGCCGCTCGACCTCGAGGTGCTGGCCCGGGCGGCGTTCGTGTCGAAGTACCACTTCAGCCGCAGCTTCGCCGCGGCCTACGGGGAGACTCCGATGCGGTACGTCACCCGGCGGCGCATCGAGCGGGCGCAGGACCTGCTGCGCTCGGCGAACCTGACCGTCACCGAGGTGAGCCTGATGGTCGGGTTCTCCAGCCTGGGCTCGTTCTCGTCGCGGTTCAGCGAGCTGGTCGGCGAATCGCCCAGCGCCTACCGCGACCGCTGGGCCAGGACCGGCGGTCCCCGCATCCCGGGCTGCTTCCTGTTCATGCGGGGCGTCGACCGCTGGCCGGGACCGGGGCCGGAGCCCGGAGGCGAGCAATCTGGGAGAAGCAACGCCGACGGTGCGGCCCGTACCGTGCCCGCATGATCACCAACGTCTCCCTCTGCACCATCTGGGTCAACGACCAGGACGCCGCCCGGGACTTCTACGTCGACAAGCTCGGCTTCGTCGTGGGCGACGACGTCTCGATGGGCGACGGCTACCGCTGGCTGACCGTCCACCACCCCGACCACCCTGAGCTGAACCTCACGCTGATGCGGCCCGGCCCGCCGCTCGACGACGAGGCCGCCGAGGCCTTCCAGCGGATGCTCGACAAGGGCACGCTCCCGGCGGTCGGCCTGTCCTGTGACGACTGCCGGAAGACCCACGAGGAGCTGGTCGCGAAGGGCGTCGAGTTCATCCAGGAGCCGTCCGACCGCCCCTACGGCGTCGAGGCGGTCCTCCGCGACAACTCCGGCAACTGGCTCGTCCTCGTCGAACAGAAGCCCTACACCCCCGACGACCTCCCCACCTGACACCCCCAGCGCACACCGGATGTCGTTTACAAAACGACATCCGGTGTCGTTAAGTCGGTAGCATTGGAACATGGTCTACGAGCTACCGGCACTGGACGGTTCGGACCACGCCGTACTCGGCGCGATCGACGGGCTGGCCAAGGAGCTGCGTCACTACCTCGTACACCCCCGCCGGTGGTTCGGGACGCTGCGAAGGGCGACCGTCGCCCGGGCCGTCCAGGGTTCCAACACGATCGAGGGCTACCACGCCAGCGTCGAAGATGTCGCGGCGGTGCTCGAGGACGAGGAACCGATGGACGCCGACAGCGAGACTCGTCACGCCATCGCCGGCTACCGCGATGCGATGACCTACGTGCTGCAACTCGCGTCGGATCCGCCGAAGGTGTCGGATGCGCTGGTCAAGTCCCTGCACTTCATGATGATGAAGCACGACCTGTCCAAGCATCCCGGGAGCTGGAGGCCGGGACCAGTCTGGATCGAGAGCGCGACGGGTGCTGTCGTCTACGAGGCGCCGGACCGGGAGGAGGTCGACGGTCTCGTCGGGGAAGCTCTCGATCAGATCAACGACGACCGCGGTCCCGTGATGGTGAGGGCCGCCATGGCCCATCTGAACCTCACGCTGATCCACCCCTTCAGCGACGGCAACGGTCGGATGGCTCGCTGCCTGCAGACCTTCGTTCTCGCCTCCGGAGGGATCGTCGCCCCCGAGTTCGCCAGCATCGAGGAGTATCTCGGCCGGAACACGGCGCAGTACTACGACGCCCTGACCGACGTCGCCGCCGGTAGGTGGTCGCCGGAGCGGAGTGCCCTGCCCTGGGTGCGGTTCTGTCTCACTGCGCACCATCGGCAGGCGCAGACCCTGTTGCGCCGAGTGCGGGAGACGGAGGCGCTGTGGGACTACTGCGACCAGCTGGCGATCGCACACGCCGTGCCCGGCCGTTGTGTCGAGGCGCTCTGCCACGCGGCGAAGGGATGGCGCCTCCGGCGGTCGCTCTACGTCAAGTTGGTGAAGTCGTCGACCGGGCAGGACATCAACGACCCGACGGCGACGCGTGACCTGCGAGCGATGGTCGATGCGGGCCTGTTGTCGACCGTCGGTGAGAGGCGGGCCCGGGTCTACGAGCCGACCGGCGAGCTGCGGGCCAGCTGGAGTGCGACGCGCCTGCCTCGTGGGACGGCTGACGACCCTTACGAGCTCGTCGCCCGTCAGCCTCAGCTGCCTGGCCTCGCTTGACCGGGTCGTGACGGAAATCACGGACTGAGGCGTATCGGAACTCTTGCGTCTCGGAATTTGAGGGGGCAGGGTGGGGGGATGGCTGCTGCAATCACCGCTACCGGAGCGCCCGCGGCCGCACGGGACTCCCGCCGCTGGCTCGTGTTGGTCACGATGTGCCTGTCGCTGCTGCTGATCGTGGTCGACAACACGATCGTGAACGTGGCGCTGCCCACCATCCGCACGGACCTCGACGCCTCGGCGAGCCAGCTCCAGTGGATCGTCGACGCCTACATCCTGGTGTTCGCCGGCCTCCTGCTGACGATGGGCGCCCTGGGCGACCGCTTCGGTCGACGGGGCGCCCTCGCCGTCGGCCTGTCGATCATGGGGATCGCCTCCATCGCCTCGGCGTTCGCCAACAGCGCCGACCAGCTGATCGCCACCCGGGCGACCATGGGCATCGGCGGCGCCCTTGTGATGCCGGCCACCCTGTCGATCATCACCAACGTGTTCACCGACCCGAAGGAACGGGCCCAGGCCATCGCCATCTGGTCGGCGACGGCCGGCATGGCCATCGCCATCGGCCCGGTGACCGGCGGCTTCCTCATCGAGCACTACTGGTGGGGCTCGGTGTTCCTCATCAACCTGCCGGTGATCGCCGTCGCCGTGCTGCTGGGCCGGCTGTTCGTCCCCACCTCGAAGGACCCGACGGCCCCGCCGGTCGACATCCCCGGCGCCCTGCTCTCCATCGGCGGCCTGGTGTCGCTGGTGTACGCCATCATCGAGGGTCCCAACGGCTGGACCGAGCCCAACGTGGTCGGCGGCTTCGTCGCGGCGGCGGTGCTGCTCACGGCGTTCGCCCTGTGGGAGCGACGCACGCCGCACCCCATGCTCGACATCGGCCTGTTCAGCAACCCCCGCTTCAGTGCCGCCTCCGGGGCGATCTCGCTCACGTTCTTCGCCATGTTCGGCACCTTCTTCCTGCTCACCCAGTTCCTGCAGTCGGTGATGGGCTACACGGCGCTGCAGGCCGGCGTCCGGCTGCTGCCGATGGCGGCCACCCAGATGATCGTGGCCCCCACCAGCGCCCGGATGGCGGAGCGCTTCGGCAGCAAGGTCATCGTCGCTCTCGGTCTCGCCATCGCCGCCGTCGGCCTGCTGATGACCAGCCGCCTCACCGCCGGGACCGAGTACTTCGACGTGGCCCTCGCTCTGGTCGTGATGTCGGTCGGCTTCGCCATGATGATGCCGTCGGCCACCGAGGCGATCATGGGGTCGGTGCCGCCGGAGAAGGCCGGTGTCGGCTCGGCGGTCAACGACACCACCCGGGAGTTGGGCGGCGCCTTCGGTGTGGCGGTGCTGGGCTCGATCGTCAGCTCCACCTACGGGCCCGACGTGCGGGAGGCCGTCGCCGGGACGCCGCTGCCCGCCTCCGCCGTGAACGCCGTGAGCGACCAGGTGGGCGCGGCCATGGAGGTGGCCAGCCGGCTGCCCACCGGCCCCGCCCAGCTGCTCCACGACGCGGCCGCCAACGCCTTCGTCGACGGCATGTCGACGGCGCTCACCGTCGGGGCCGGCGCCCTGGCGCTGGGGGCGATCGTGGTGGCTCTGTTCCTGCCCGCCCGGGCCCGTGACGCCGCCGGCCACGGCGACAGCGACGGCGACGGCGGCGACGCCCACGGCGACGGATCGAGAGAAGCCGCGCTGAGTCGGACATGATCTCCGACATGGGCGCGACACCGGGTCGTCGGCCCGGACGTCCCCGCGACGCCCGGGCCGACGAGGCCATCCTCGAGGCATCGGCGGCGGTGCTCGCCGAGTACGGGCCGGCCGGGTTCACCGTCGACGCCGTGGCGGCCCGGGCCGGCTGCGGCAAGGCCACCATCTACCGGCGCTGGCCGTCGCGGGCGCACCTGATGCTGGAGACCACCCAGCAGGCCGGCATCCACGTGGAGGACCCCGACACCGGGTCGGTGGCCGACGACCTGGTCGCGATCCTCACCGACCTCGCCCAGAAGATGCTGCACAGCGACGTCGGGCGGCTCACCGCGGCGACCATGGCCGAGGCGGCGGTCAACCCGGCGACCCGCGACCTGTACGCCGAGTTCGTCGCCGAGCGGCGGGAGATCCCCCGCTCCGTGCTGGCCCGTGGCGTCGAGCGGGGCGAGCTGGCGGCCGACACCGACGTCGACCTGGTGCTCGACCTCCTCTCCGGCCCCATCTTCGTGCGGGGTTTCATGACCCAGGCCCCGGTGGACGAGGTGCTCCTGCACCGCGTCGTCGACTACGTGCTCGACGGCGTCCGCGCCCGCACCCCTACGTGAGAGCCCTCAGCGCCCCGCGACGCCGGGGTGACGTCCCCCGGCGTGTCCGGGTTTACGGTGCCCCACGACGTCGTCGCTCATCGGGCGAGGGTAGGTGCGCCGCGGCGCAGGGAGGGGTCAGCCGATACGGCGGGTCCGGGCGGCGGCGAGGAGGGCGCCGGGTTGCGACGGGGTGAACAGCAGCCGATCGGCCTTCACGGTCTCGTTGGCGCTCGCTCCCGCCACGGTGAGGTCGGCGGGGCCCACCAACGTCAGCTCCAGCGCCAGGCCGAGGGCGCCGCCGGTGAGGTCGAGGGCGTCGGTGTCGGCCGGTGCCGGGTCGAGGCCCCGCACCTGCTCCCGGCGCAGGAGCACCGGGTCGGCCAGGGTCAGCTGGTCGTGGAGCACCAGCCCCGCCGGCACCAGCACCACCCAGCGTCGCGACAGCACGTGGAGCGCGCGGGCGCCCCACCAGGCCGCCGCGCCGCCCAACGCCAGCGCCACGACGCCCACCACCCACGCCCGGGCCGCCAGCAGGAGGGGTCCCGCCGCCACCCCGGCGACCACCGCGACCCAGGCCAAGGGCACCGGGCCCAGCAGCAACGGGGCCGGCACCCGCAGCGGGAAGCGCTGCTCGTCGCCGTAGGCGGAACCCTCGACGAAGAGCCGTCCCGTGTCCGGGAAGAACGCCAGGACCGCGGTGACCAGCACCGATACCAGCCCGACCACCCGCGCCGCCGTCGACGCCGACGACCCGGCGTCGATCACCGCCCACACCACCGCCACCACGGCGGCCGACGCCAGGAGCCGCAGCGCCGTCAACGTGAGGGTCCGCGGCACCAGCGTCGCCAGGAGCCCGAGGGCCCAACCCACCCACAGTCCGAGCGACGCGACCACCTGTATCGGGCGGCTGGTGTCGTCGAGGGAGGCAGCGCACACGGGACCGGCGAGCAGGGGGAGGAGCAGCCACAGAGCGCGCACGGGCCAGGAACCGAACCGAATCACTGCGGGAGATTTGCCGATCGCGCCCGCTGATGGCTATTCCAGGCGGTGGCAACGACCTTCCGGGGGGTCTCGTGACCGAACTGGAACCGCGGTGGACGGCGCCGGCGCCACACAGCGCGACTCCGCATGAGCGGGAAGCAACAACTTGAACCAGCGTTCACACCGAAGCGACCTAAGCGACCCAAGCGACCGAAGACACCAGCACCACAGCGACCGCAGCGACCACAGCGACGACCACGACCAGGAAGGGCCGATCCGATGAGGGAGGTGCAGTTTCCTCGCGGACTCTCCACCGGCATCGGCAGCCTCCCGCACGACGACCCCGACGAGGCCGCCCGCTTCGCCCTCGACGCCCACCCGCGCCTGCCCGCCGCCCCGTCGCTGCCCCGGCGGTCGGCGACCGAGGGCATGATCGCCCAGGCGGCGTGGGGCATCACCGGCGTCTCGGTGCTGGAGGACGGGTCGCTGCTGGTCGACGAGGCCGCGGTCGACCCGGAGGTCCCCCTGGGCGACGCGGGCGTCGACGGCGAGCCCTTCGTGGCGCTCCGGGCCTTCCTGACGGCAGTGGAGGGGCGCGAGGAGCCCTTCAAGCTGCAGCTCACCGGCCCGGTCACCCTGGGCCTGGCGCTGCACGCCGTGGGCGTCAGCACCGACCGGGCGTTCGGCGTGGCCCGCCTGGCCGTCACCGCCCGCATCCGGGCGACGCTGGCGCGGGCCCATGAACTGGCGCCGGATGCCACGCCGGTGCTGTTCCTCGACGAGCCCGGCCTGCGCGCCGCGCTCGACCCCGGCTTCCCGCTCGACCTCGACGACGCCCTCGACCTGGTCTCCTCGGCCATGGCGGTGGTGGAGGACACGGCCATCGCCGGCCTGCACTGCTGCGGCCGGGCCGACTGGCAGGCGGTGCTCCAGTCGGGCCCGCAGATCCTGTCGCTGCCGGTGGGGATGGGCGCCCCCGAGCACGCCGGGGCCCTGGCGGGCTTCCTGGAGCGCGGCGGCTGGGTCGCCTGGGGGGCGGTGCCCACCGACGGGCCGCTGATCGAGTCGGCCGACGTGCTGTGGCGCCGCCTGCGGGCGGAGTGGGACGCCCTCGCCGTCGCCGGCTGCGACCCGCAGCTGCTGCGCGAGCAGGCGATCATCACCCCGGCCTGTGGCCTGGTCGGCCTCGACCGCTTCCAGGCCCACCAGGTCTCCGGCCTCGCCGCCCTCCTCGCCGAGCGCCTGGAGGCCCACCTCGTCGAACCCGGCAGCAGCCAACGGGCCTGACCCCGCTGCACCCGACCCGCCAGGGGTGCTCGGTACAGTTCGAGGACCATGGCCGACCTGGAGATCGAGCAGCGAGCCGCCGCCCTGCGGACGGAGATCGCCGAGCACAACCGCCGCTACCACGAGCTGGACGCGCCGACGATCTCGGATGCCGAGTACGACGAGCTGACCCGCGCACTGCGGGCGCTCGAAGAGGAGTTCCCCGAGCTCATCACGCCCGACTCGCCCACCCAGCTGGTGGGCAGCCGGCCGTCGGGGACGTTCGCCCCGGTGGTGCACCGGGCGCCGATGATGAGCCTCGACAACGCCTTCGCCGACGAGGAGCTGCAGGCCTGGCACGAGCGACTCATGCGCCGCCTCGCCAGCGCCGCCGCCAAGAGCGCCAGCGCCGGCGCCCCGCCGCCGGAGTCCGACGCGGCCGCCGAGGCTGTCGCCGACGCCGAGGCCGGCAAGGACGAGCTCGCCTACGTGTGCGAGCTGAAGATCGACGGCCTGGCCATCTCGATCCGCTACGAGGACGGCCACTACGTGCAGGCCGCCACCCGGGGCGACGGTCGCACCGGCGAGGACGTGACCGCCAACGTCCGCACCATCGCCCAGATCCCCGACCGCCTCCCGCCCGGCGCCCCGTCGGTCCTGGAGGTACGGGGCGAGATCTACATGGCGATGACGGCGTTCGCCCGGCTCAACGAGCGGCAGACCGAGGCGGGGGAGCGGCTGTTCGTCAACCCCCGCAACGCCGCCGCCGGCGCCCTCCGCCAGAAGGACGCCGCCGTCACCGCCGAGCGCGAGCTGGCGCTGTGGTCGTACCAGCTGGGTGAGGTCGAGGGCGGCCCGGCGTTCACCAGCCACCTCGAGACCCTCGACTTCCTGCGCGACCTGGGCTTCCCCGTCAACCCGAACATCAAGAAGGTCGAGGGGTTCGGCGAGGTGGCCGCCTACGCCGCCCACTGGCAGGAGCACCGCCACGACCTCGACTACGAGATCGACGGCGCGGTGGTGAAGGTCGACGACCTGGCCACCCGGGAGCTGCTGGGGTCGACGTCGAAGGCGCCCCGCTGGGCCATCGCCGTGAAGTTCCCGCCGGAGGAGCGCACCACGCCGCTGCGCGACATCCTCGTGTCGATCGGCCGCACCGGTCGGGCGACGCCCTACGCCGTGCTGGAGCCGGTGTTCGTGGGCGGCGTCACCGTCGGCCAGGCCACCCTCCACAACGAGGACCAGGTGAAGGCCAAGGACGTGCGCCCCGGCGACCGGGTGATCGTCCGCCGGGCCGGTGACGTCATCCCCGAGGTGTTGGGGCCGGTGCTGGCCGAGCGGCCCGAGGGGCTGCCGGAGTGGCACTTCCCGACCACGTGCCCGTGCCCCATCGCCTCCGAGCTGATCCGGCCGGAGGGCGAGTCGGAGCACCGCTGCGTCCACCCCGAGTGCCCGTTCCAGCGGCAGGGGGCGATCGAGCACTTCGCCAGTCGGGGCGCCATGGACATCGAGGGCCTGGGCTCGCAGCGGGTGGCCCAGCTGATCGAGGCGGGGCTGGTGAGCAGCGTCGCCGACCTCTACGAGCTCGACTGGGACAAGGTCGGCGAGCTCGAGGGCATGGGCGACATCTCGGTCGCCAACCTGCGGGCCGCGCTGGAGGAGTCGAAGCAGAAGCCGCTGGAGCGCATGCTGGTGGGGCTCAACATCCGCCACCTGGGGCCGGCCGGTGCCGAGGCCCTGACCGCTGCGTTCGGCGACATGGACACGATCCTGGCGGCGTCGGCGGACGCCTTCGCCTCGGTGGAGGGCCTGGGGTCGGTGATCGCCCTGTCGGTCCACGAGTGGTTCGCCACGGAGGCCAACCGGGAGCTGATCGAGCGGCTGCGGCGGGCGGGCCTGAACTTCGAGGGCACCCGGGGCTCGGGCCTGCCGCTGACGCTGGCGGGGCTGAGCGTGGTGGTCAGCGGCACGCTGGAGGGCTACAGCCGGGAGGAGGCGGCGGCGGCGGTCAAGGCCCGGGGCGGCAAGTCACCGGGCAGCGTGTCGGCCAAGACGACCGCCCTGGTGGTCGGGGAGGGGCCGGGCGCCTCCAAGGTCACCAAGGCCGAGGAGCTGGGCGTCCCCGTGCTCGACGAGGCCGGGTTCGTCCACCTGCTGGAGACCGGGGAGCTCCCGTAGGTTTTGACCCGAAATGTGCACGGAAACGCACGGATTCCGTGCGCCACGGTGCACATTTCACGGGGCTGCCTCGAGCAGGACGGCATCAAGCGACCCGAGGGGGCCGAACGGCTCCCGGGTGGTGATCCACCCCACCCAGTCGCCGAGCCCGGCGTCGTCCCACGGCGGCAGCCACCAGACCCGGTGGGCGAACGGGCGGGCCTGCCAGCCCCCGGGGGGCGCGGGGAGGGCGGTGACATTGCGGGCCATCGCCAGCACCACGTCGGCGTCGGCGGCCGCGCCGGGGTCGGCGGCGAGGTCGGCGAACAGCACCGGGTCGTCCCGCAGGTACCAGGCCCAGGGCCAGGTGGCGGAGTCGCTGCTGTCGATCACCACCTTGGCGTCGGGCGTGGCGGCGAACACCTGGTCGACCCGGTCGCGCACGTCGAGCATCTGCTCGCTCGACTGGACCGCGACCAGCAGCTGCCGTGGGTCGCTGGGGCCGACGTAGACCGCCGGCACGGCCACCACCAGCGATGCCGCGATGGCCGCGCCCATCAGCCCGCCGGCGGCGACCGGCCGCAGCTGCCACAGCCGCTCGACCCCGATGCCGGCCAGGAGCACCAGCGGCAGCAGCGGGTGGACGAGCAGCCAGGGGAACCGCTCCGAGGCCCAGGAGTAGACGATCAGGTTGGCGATGGCGGTCCACAGGATGAGGCCCCGCACCGGGTCGGGCCGGCGGATGGTCACGACCGCGCCCACCACGGCCAGGGGCACGACCACCCACTCGTAGCCGGCGAGGAGGGTCAGGTAGAACTGCCACGGCTGGCTGCCCCGGTTCACCGGCTGCTGCGACAGCCAGTAGTCGATGCCGTCGACCGCCCCGTCGACGATGCCGCCCGGCTTGGTGAACCCCACGCTGAAGCAGGCCCCGAACACCAGGACGAACGCCCCGGCCCCGAGCGCCAGCGCCCGCCACCCGGGCGCCAGGGCGGCCGCGCCGACCGTCCCCACCGTCGTGCCCTCGGCGGGTTCGGCGGGCTCGGCGGCCTCGGGCTGGTCGCTCGGGTGGTCCGAGGTCGCCTGACGGCGGTCGAGCAGCTCCAGGAGCCACAGGCCGCCCAGGTAGCTGCCGAGTACGGCGACGACGATGAACGACGTCTCCTTCGTGGCGAACGCCGCCGCCAGCAGCGCGCCCGCCACCGGGGGGTGCCACCGGGCCGGCCGGGTCAGCCACGCCGCCACGACCGCCAGCAGCGCCAGCTCCAGCAGGGCGAACGGCATGTCCTCCCGACCGAAGCGCGAGAAGTAGAGCAGCGACGGCGACACCGCCACCAGCGCCGCGGCCGCCAGCGACCCGACGTCGCCCAGCCACCGCCGCAGCGTCCCCACCAGGGCCACCAGCCCGACGCCGCAGCTCGCCGCCAGCAGCCGGGCGGTCACCTCGCCCTCCCCGAGCACCCTGAAGAACCCGGCGGTGACGTAGAAGCGCAGCGGCCCGTGGTAGGCGGGGTCGTAGGAGTAGTCCTCGCCGTGCGCGATGCGCCACGAGAACCAGGCGTCGAGGCTCTCGTCGTGGTGCATCGGCCGGTCGCCGAGGTTCACGTACCGCAGCACGGCGGCCACGCCGACGATCACGCAGAGCGCGGGCAGCCACCAGTCCGGACGCCGCTCGTCGTGTGGTTCGTCGACACGACCACCCTCGGTCATGGGCAAGAGTCCGGAGGTGATGGCGGGCGATGGTAGTTTCCCCGTTCGTGTGGCAGCTGCTGAAGGTCGATAGCCGGCGCCTGGGCGCCATCGTCGCTCTCGTGGGTGTCGTGAGCCTGCTCGCGACGCCCTCCTCGGCGGCCGAGGAGCCGACCCCGACACCGTGCGTGACGAGCACCACGACGTCGGTCCCCGGGGAGACGACCACCACCGTCCCGGGCAGCACCACGACGACGGAGCCGACCACCCCGACCCC
>DATHJB010000120.1 GCA_035316325.1 Acidimicrobiales bacterium | reverse complement strand
GCACCGAGGTGACGAAGTCGCCGCCCCAGCGGAACCCGTTGCCCTTCCACATGTCGCGCACGTTCCGCGGGATGTTCGTGGTCAGCGGCCGCTTCCGGGGGTTCACGGGCGCGTTGATGTCGACCGCCGTCCCCCAGCTGTACGCGCTCGGGACGTTCGTCCCCGCCACGGCTCGACAGCTGTAACCCCATGTCCAGTCGGGGCGGATGTCGTAGCCGAGGGCCTCGGTGATGTCCATCAGGAGCGTGGCGAGGGGGGCCAGCTCGCGGTGGATCGGGAGGCGGAGGCCGTCGCGGCGGACCACCGTGATGATGTTGGTCCGGTTGCAGTTCGGCCAGCCCTGGCCCCAGCTGCTATGTGCCATCGTCGGTGGCTCCGTCGTGCTCGCCGATGCAGTCGTGCTCCTGCGGCGTCGGCGGATCGTCCGTGTCCGGGTCGTACGGCTCGATGTGCCAGGTCGAGTCCGGATCGTTCTCAGGCATGTGAAAGGTTCTCCCAAACATCCAAACGGGACGAACGTAGCGTCCGTCCCGTCCGGATGTAAGAGAAAACCCTGGAAACTCAGGGTTAATCGATGACCTCGCGACTACCTCGCGACTACCGCCGGACCGCCCGGGCGGCGTTGACGATGCCCTCGCCGTAGAGGCCGTTGTTGGCCGTGGTGCCCGAGCAGGGGGCGTTGAACTCGGCGGGACGGCCCTCGTCGGTGTAGATCTCCACACCGCCGGCCGGGCACGCGTGGTCCGTGGCCGTGCGCAGGAGGATGTTCCGCACCGTGTCGGGGTTCAGCGACTTGCCGTTGCGACCCGAGCGGCCGAACTCGTCGACGATCAGCGCCGCCACGCCCACGGCATGGGGCGACGCCATCGACGTGCCCTGCAGGTAGGTGTAGAAGCCGCACGTCCCGCGGCGGTTGCAGTACTGCACCGAGAGGTCGTCGGTCGGGACGCCGTTCTCGTCGGCCAGACCCTCCGCGATCGCGACGTGCAGCGGGTACGACGACAGCACCTCGTTCGCGGACACCGAGAAGTTCGGCGTACCGACGAAGTCACGGAACCAACCACCCGGCGCCGCGACCTCGGTCTCGGGCGAGCCGTAGTTCGAGAAGTCGGCCTTGGTGGTCGACGGGCCCGTGGCCGACACGCTGATCACGTGCGGTGCCTCGCTGGGCAGGTCGAGGCAGTTGTTCGTCACGACGCGCTCGCGGGCGTTGGTCGGGTCGCCGTTCTCGTCGATCGGGAAGTCGGGGCTGGTGGCGTCGGGACGCTCGGCGGCCGACAGGTCGAAGTGCGAGTTGCCGGCGGCGGCGATGAGCGTGACGCCCTTGTCGTGGGCGTACTCCGTGGCGGCGAAGACCAGCTGGCGGGTGAGCGCCTGCTCGGCGATCTCCGCGTCGGTCACGTCGCCCGAGATGTAGTCGTCGCGGGAGGCGCAGTTCCACAGCCACGGGTCGGTGTAGAAGCTCATGTTCACGACGTCGAGGCCCAGGTTCCCGGCCTCGGTGAGCGCCGCCACCGTCTCGTACAGGAAGAAGAAGCCCGAGTCCTGGCCGGCGCGCAGGTTCACCAGGTTCACGTCCGGGGCGACGCCGCCGACACCGAAGCGGTTGTCGTCGGCACCGACGATGCCGGCCACGTGCGTGCCGTGCCCGCCGTCGTCGACGTTGGCCGGGTCGATGCACGTGGGCACCTCACACGGACCGTCGGCCGCCGGGATGTCCATGGTGAAGTTGCGCGACCGCCGCGAGTCGAAGTTCGGGGCGATGTCCGGGTGCGACGCATCGATGCCGGTGTCGATGATGCCGACGTCGACGCCCTTGCCGGTGGCCTTCTGGTGGGCCGCATCGGCGCCGATCTGGTCCATGTTCCACTGGAGGTCGGCCAGCGGCTCGTCGCTGCCGCCGCGTCCGCCCCGCTCGTGGCGCGTCTGGCCGCGGGAGTGGCGGGACGAGCGCTCGGCCGCGCTGGGCCGCTCCTCGACGTAGCGGTGCGGCATGCCCGGTCGGCTGGTGCCCACCGAGTGGTTGCGGGCCACGCCCACCACGCCGCCGGAGGCGTTCACGTCGCCGGCGAAGTCGGCCGCTCGGGTCTCCACCAGGGCGACACCGATGTCCTCGTTCACGTCGACGACCGTGCCGCCGGCGGCCTCGACCGCCGCGGTGGCGGCGTCGGCCCCGTCGGCGAACGCCACCACGTACTCCTGCGTCGCGCCCGATGGCTGACGTGGCGTCGCGGGCGCGGCCGGCGACGCCGGTGCCGAGCTCGCGACGAAGGTGGACGCCGCCAGCGCTGCGACGACGAGCGCGGACGCGTAGAACGTGCGATGTTTGGTCATCTAGAACCCCAATCCTCTTGGTGCCTGCCGCTAGCCCCAGCCATCGGCAGCAAACGTAGGCGAATCGCGTGGCCCGCCGCTGAAATCGTGCGCATACTGGCGGGTTTCCGGCCTCCGCGGGTCATGCGATGCCGGTGGCGTCGTAGAGCCAGCCTGACACGTCGGCTGCCAGCAGCCGCTCCTCCCAGTCGGCCGGCGCACCCCGGCGGAGGGTCTCGTAGTCCCAGTAGTCCTTCCAGAGGAGGACCTTGCCCTCGGCCACGCGGTGCACGGTGACGAACGGCAACGTCACCGTCTCCCCCGTCGCCCACGTCCACGTCTCGGCGTGCTCGACCATCACCGTGTCGCCCGTCGCCGCGACCGACCCCGGCTGGTGCGTGTAGCCCACCAGCTCGTCGAGGCCGAGCCGCAGCCGGGCGACGATGCCGTCGGGGCCCCGGGCCGCCGTCGTCGGACCGGTGGGGACGTCGTAGTAGACGGAGTCGTCGGTGAGGAAGGCGGCCAGCCGGGCCCAGTCGCGGTCGTAGACCGCCGACCACAGCGCCTCCACCACCTCGACCGGAGCGGTCGGGTCGGTCGTCGTGTTCATCCGGCTCTGCTTACCATCGGTGGCCGCGGCGCCACGGCCTCTAGGGTGTGGCCCGCCGTGATGCAGCCCGACGACAGGTCCGGCGGCAGCGGCGCCGGCGTGGCGGGTTCACGGTTGGGCGGCCGCTATCAGCGTTTGTGGACCGCCAGCACCATCTCCAACCTCGGCGACGGCGTCGCCGTGACGGCGCTGCCGCTGCTCGCCACCACCCTCACCCGCGACCCGTTCCTCGTCGCGCTGCTCCACTTCGCCCAGTTCGCGCCCTGGCTGCTGTTCTCGCTGGTGTCGGGCGCCCTGGTCGACCGCTGGGACCGGCGGCACGTGATGTGGCGCGTCGACCTGTTCCGCGCCGGCGTCGTCGGCGCCCTCGCCCTGCTGGTGGCCACCGACCGGGCCGGCCTGCCGCTCCTGTTCGTCGCCGCGTTCCTGCTCGGCACCGCCGAGACCCTGTTCGACAACGCCTCCCAGGCGATCCTGCCGTCGCTGGTGGAGCGCAGGGACCTGGCCAAGGCCAACGGGCGGCTGTTCGGCGCCCAGATCGTCACCAACCAGTTCGCCGGCCCGCCCCTCGGCGGGTTCCTGTTCGCGGCGTTGGCGGCGGCGCCGTTCCTGTTCGACGCCGGGTCGTTCGTGGCGGCCGCCGTGCTGGTGGCGCTCATCCCCGGGATGTACCGCACCGAGCGGGCCCAGGCTGTCGTCGACGCGGGCCCGGACCGCTCGGCCGACGGTCCCTCCACCATCCGGCAGATCTGCAGCGACATCGCCGAGGGCCTCCGCTGGCTGTGGCAGCACCGGTTGCTGCGCACGCTGGCGCTGGCGCTCGGCGCCACCAACCTGCTGTACGAGGCCGCCATGGCGGTGATGGTGCTGTTCGCGCAGGACGTGCTGGGCCTGGGCGAGACCGGCTACGGCCTGCTGCTCACCAGCTTCGCGGTGGGCAGCGTGATCGCCAGCATGGTCAGCGAGCGGCTGATCGACCGCTACGGCCCCGGCGGGGCGCTCACCGCGGCGCTGGTGGTGTTCGGCCTCGGCCAGATCGCCACCGGGCTGTCGTCGTCGCCCTGGGTGGTGGGCGCGATCGGCGTGGCCGTCGGCTTCGCCACCATCGTGTGGAACGTGATCACCGTGTCGCTGCGCCAGGCGATCATCCCCGACGAGATCCTCGGCCGGGTCAACAGCACCTACCGGTTCATCGGCTGGGGCGCGATCCCGCTCGGGGCGCTGGCCGGCGGCCTGCTCGCCGACCAGTTCGGCCTGCGGGCGCCGTTCCTGGTGGGTGGCGTCGGCCTGCTGGTGGCGGCGCTGCTGATGGCACCGATCGTCAGCAACGGGTCGATCGCCGAGGCCGAGCGCGAGGCCGCCGACCGCCTACCCGTCGCGGGCTGAGAAGCCGGCTGCGCCGGCCGAGCGGACCGGGCGCTCCGACCAGTCGTCTGCAAGACTGCCGCCCCGATGGGGGTGGGGCCGACCGTCGAACGCCGGCTGTGGTGGCGCATCGTCGGGCTGCTGGTGCTGGCCGGCAGCGCCTGGGCGCTCGCGCTCCCGGCGATGACCGGGCCGGACGAGGCCGCCAACGCCATCCGCGCCGCCGCCGTGGCCCGCGGCCAGTGGACCGGCGAGGCCCTGCCGGAGACCGTCGACGGCGAGGCCTGGTGGGGCAACGTGATGGTCGAGGTGGAGGTGCCGGCGTCGTTCGCCGTGGCCGAGCAGATCGCCGCCTGTTACAAGGGCGTGCCCCGGGAGCAGCTCGTCGACGTCGAACCCCGACCCCGCACGAACGACTGCCCCGAGCTGACCTCCGCGAGCGAGGAGGTCACCGCCACCACCTACGAGTACCGGGGCCAGCCGTTCCTCTACCTGCTCACGGGGCTGCCGACGCTCCTGGCGGTGAACGAGGTCGGCCTGCTGGGCATGCGGTTGGTGGGGCTGGGGCTGTGCGCGGCGCTGCTGGCGTCGGCCTTCGTGTCGCCGCTGCGGCTGGCGGCGCGCACCCGGTTGCCGGTGCTGCTGGGCGGGCTCGTGGCGCTGTCGCCGATGGTCCTGCACCTGGCGAGCACCCAGAACGCCGCCGGCCTCGAGATCGCCGCGTCGCTGTGCCTGTGGGCCGCCGGCCTCGCCCTCGTCGCCGGTCCCGGGGTCCCGGACGGCCGGCTGGTGCACCGCGTGGGCGCCGCCGCCACGGTGCTGGTGCTCACGCGGGGCCTCTCGCCCGGGTTCGCGGCGCTGACGTTGCTGGTGCTGCTGCTGGTGGCCCGGCCGGGTCGGGTGCCGGAGCTGCTGGGGCGGACCGACGTGCGGGCGTGGCTCGGGGGTGTCGCCGCCGCCACCGCGGTCACCGGCGCCTGGCTGGTGCACATCCACGAGGCGTTCCCGCTGCCGCCCACCGAGCCCACGGGGCTCGCGACCGCGTGGGGGCGCGTGCCGGTGTGGGTGCAGGGGATGATCGCCGAGCTCGGTTCCACCGACGTGATCCCGCCCATGGCGCTGCACTGGGCCTGGGGCGCGGCGGCCGCGGTGGTGCTGGCCGTCGCCGTGGCGCTGGGCAGCCGCCGCCACGCGCGGCTGGCGGTCGGCCTGGTGGTCGCCGGACTTGCCATCCCGATCGCCGGCGAGGGCTTCGGGGTGCCGCAGACCGGCTTCTGGTGGCAGGGCCGCTACGTGCTGCCCTGCATCGTCGGCGCCCTGCTGCTGGCCCCGGCCGGCATCCGGTCGGGCGACGACGGTGAGGGTGACGGGGGTGACGGCGCGCGGCGATCGTCGCTCCTGCGGCCGGCGACGGCGGTGGTGCTGGGGGTGTTCGTGATCGGCCACGTGTGGGCCTTCGCCTACGCCCTGCGCCACTACACGGTGGGCCACGACGGTCCCGCCAACCCGGTGAGCTTCCTGTTCGACCCCGTCTGGTCGCCCCCGCTGCCGCCGGCCCTGCTGCTGGTGGCGTTCACCGCCGCGGTGACGCTGCTGGCGCGGCTGCTGTGGCGCTCGGCCGACCCGGCGCCGGAACCCGCAGCGGCACCGCCCGACGACGACGCCGTCGACTACCGTCCTGCCATCCTCTCGGCTGGGAAGGGTGGATGAGCACTGATCTGGGGTCGGTGTGGCGTGCGTTCGCCACCTACCGCGGCACATCGCCGGTGACGAGGGCCTTCGTCGCGGCCCGGCTCGTGGTCGCGCCTCTCGGCCCGCTCACCGAGGAGGCCCTCCCGCTGGAGGGGCGGCTCCTGTCGCTGGGCAGCGGGGTCGGGATCGTGGAGCGCTACCTGGCCGAGATCAACCCCCGCCTGCAGATCGAGGGCGTCGACCTCGACCCGCGGCGCATCGAGCTGATCCGCTCCACCCAGGAGCGCAGCCCCCGCGTGACCCTGCGACAGGGGGACGCCACCGGGATCGACGAGCCGGCGGTGTACGACGCCGTGCTGGTGTGCGACGCCCTCCACCACTTCGACCCGGAGAGCCACAAGCCGCTGGCGCAGGCCATCGCCGCCTGCCTCAAGCCGGGCGGCGTGTGCATCGTGAAGGACCTCGACGTGCGGCCGCGCTGGAAGCACGAGTGGAACCGGCTGCACGACCGGATCGTCGCCGGGCCGGAGCCGATCTTCTGCCGCACCCCCGACGAGACGGCCGAGCTGTTCGCCGGCGCCGGCCTCGTCCCCGAGCGGATCGAGCGCACGGACCACCGGCTCACGCCCTACGCCCACTACCTGGTGCGGGCGCGCAAGCCGTAGGCCGGGCCTGTCCCTCGACCAGACTGGTCGACCTGTGAGCCACGTCCACCACCATCACCACGGTCCGCCCGACGACTCGGACGGTTGGGAGGAGCTGGCCGGGGCACCCGTGCGCACCCTGCTGATGGGCATCGTCGGGGTGCTGGCCGTCGCCACGCTGGTGGGGCTGGCCATCTGGTGGCCCCGGGGCGAGGAGCAGGTGAACCCCGAGCAGCTGGGGTTCGCCAACCGGGTCGACGCCACGGTCGTCGACGCCCGGATCGGCCCGTGCACGCACGATCCCGCGGTCGACTGCAACGCCACCACCATCGAGATCACCGAGGGCGACGAGAAGGGCGCCACGACGGCGCTGGAGTTCGAGGTGGACGACAACACGCCGGCGTCGCAGCTGGAGGTGGGCGACGACATCGTGCTCGACGACGCCGGCTCCGACATCCCCGACGAGTCGCGCTACGCGTTCGCCGACGTCCAGCGCGGCACCAGCCTGTGGATCCTGGCCGCGCTGTTCGCCGTGGCCGTGGTGGCTCTCGGCCGGTTGAGGGGCCTGCTGGCGCTGTTCGGGATCGTGGTCAGCCTGGGCGTGCTGCTGGCCTACGTCTTCCCGGCGCTGCTCCACGGCGTGTCGCCGCTGGGGGTGGCACTGACGGGGGCGTCGATCATCGCCTTCGCCACCCTGTACCTGGCCCACGGCGTCAACGAGCGCACGACGGTGGCGTTGCTGGGCACGATGGCGAGCCTGCTGCTCACCGCCGGGCTGGCGGCGATCTTCGCCTCGATGGCCCAGCTGAGCGGGCTGGCGTCCGAGGAGTCGGTCGTGCTGCTCAACTTCGCCCCGGGCCTCGACTTCCGGGGCCTGCTGCTGGCGGCGGTGATCATCGGCACCCTGGGCGTGCTCGACGACGTGACCATCACGCAGGTGTCCGCCGTGTGGGAGCTGCACCACAGCGACCGCTCGGCCAACGCCCGCCAGCTCTACGCCCGGGGCATCCGCATCGGCCGCGACCACATCGCCTCCACCGTGAACACCCTGGTGCTGGCGTACACGGCGGCAGCGCTGCCGCTCCTGTTGCTGTTCACCCAGTCGGGCCTGGCCCTGGGCGACGTGCTGGCCACCGAGACCGTGGCCGTCGAGGTTGTGCAGACCCTGGTGGGCTCGATCGGCCTCGTCGCCTCGGTGCCGTTGACGACGGCGTTGGCCAGCTGGGTGGTCACCCGGGCCGCCGCCGAGGACCGGGAGCCCTACCCCCTGGACCCCTTCGATCCCCGGGCGGCGCCGTCCGACGGCGGGTGGTAGCCCCGCCTTCCGCCCGCGGCTGCACGCGGTGTGCAAGAGTGACGGCGGGGGGTAGTAACGATGATCGACAGACCGCGCGCCGCCGCCTTCGCCATGCTCGTCACGCTGCTGCTGGCGGTGTCGTCGTGCAGCGACGACGACGGCGACTCGTCGTCGTCCGTGGGGGCCGAGCCGCCGTCCGGTGCTGCCGACTGGGTGCACCTCGGGCTCGACCTCGGCAACTCCCGGGCCGCCGTCGAGGAGACCGAGGTCGGCGCCGACGACGTGGCCGAGCTGGCCCCGAGCTGGGAGCGCGACGACATCAAGGGCCTCACCGGCACGCCGCTGGTGGCCGACGGCGTGGTCTACGTGGGCGACTGGACCGGCCACGTGCGGGCGCTCGACGCCGAGTCGGGCGAGGAGCGGTGGGCGACCGACGTCGACTCCTTCTACATCGGCGGCTCCGTGGCCCTCGACGACTCGCGGGTGTTCGTGGGCACGTTCGACGCCCGGGTCGTCGCGCTCGACCGGGAGACCGGCGAGGAGCTGTGGACCATGCCGGTCGGCGACCACGAGCAGGCCGCCATCTTCGGGTCGCCGCTGTCGGTCGACGGTCGGGTGATCGTCGGCGTCGCCAGCTTCGAGCTGATGACCTCGAACCCTGCTCCCACGTTCCGGGGGCACGTGGTGGCGCTCGACGCCGACACCGGCGAGGAGGTGTGGCGCTACTGGACCGTCGGCGAGGAGGAGGTCGACGTCGCCGGCGTGTCCGTGTGGGCCACCGTCGCCGTCGACACCGAGCGGGGCGAGGTCTACGTGCCCACCGGCAACGGCTACGGGCCCCAGCCGTCGACCCGCAGCGACGCCATCGTCGCCCTCGACCTGGCGACCGGCGAGGAGCTGTGGGTCACCCAGTTCACCGTGGGCGACGTGTGGACGGTCGCCAACCCGGTCGGCACCGACGCCGACGTCGGCTCGCCGCCCAACCTGTTCCGGGTCGGCGACGTCGACGCCGTGGGGGCCGTCGACAAGGCGGGCGTCTACCACGCCCTGGCGCGGGACACGGGTGAGGTGCTGTGGGAGACGAAGCTCACCGAGGGCGGGCTGCAGGGTGGGGCGCTGGCGTCGGCGGCGGTGGCCGAGGACGTGGCCTACGTCGCCTCCAACCGGGCCAGCCAGGACGCCGACCTGGTGGCGCTCGACGTGGCGACCGGCGACGAGCGCTGGCGGATCGACGTGAAGGGGCACGTGTCGGGGCCGGTGACCTGGGCCAACGGCGTGGTGTACCTGGCCAACGACACGGGTGCGGTCGTCGGCTACGACGCCGCCGACGGTGCGGTGCTGTGGTCGCACCCGGTGCCGGCGCAGGCCGCGGGCGGCATCTCGGTGGTCGACGGCACGGTGTACGCCGGCTGGGGCTGGTGGTTCAGCTCGCCACCTGAGGATGCCCAGGGCGGCCTGATCGCCTTCCGCCTCGGGGGCGAGGCCGGATCACCCACGCCGTCGGACGGCGAGGGCGAGTCGGCTGCGTCGGGCGAGGAGATCTACCAGGAGCGCTGCGCCAGCTGCCACGGCGGCGACGGCGGCGGGGGCAGCGGCCCGGCGCTGGAGCGCGTCGCCGACCGCCTGTCGCTGGAGGACCACCTCGAGATCGTCGAGGAGGGCCGCGGCGCGATGCCCGGCTGGAACGGCACCCTCACCGAGGAGGAGATCCAGGCCGTCGTCGACTACCAGCGCTCGGTGCTGTCGGACGGCTCGGACGGTTAGGGCCTCAGTCGCTCCCGGTGGCCTCGGCGACCCGGGCGACGTCCTCGAGGACGATCGTCTTCATCGGGTCGGCGTCACGGGTGGTGAGGAACTCGACCACCATGCCGAAGGCCCGCCAGTGCGCCACGCTGAGGCTCACGGTGCCGAGGCCGAAGCCGTCGAACCCCGGGCCCTCCAGCGACCAGCTGCCGCCGGCCTCGCCGCCCGGCCGTCGCAGCACCCACCCGTCCCACTTGTCGCCGCGGGCGAACAAGCGGTATTCCTCGCCAGGAATCACCGTTGCCCACGGACTGCTGGTCATCGGCATGGGATACTCGTTCTCGAACGCAGGGGGTGGTATCGGCCCCTGAGCCTATGCGTCGGAGGGCCGGCCCCCGTGAAGAGCCTCGACATCACTCTCGGCGGCATCACCACGAGCATCGACGTCACGTCCGACTCGCCGCCGCGCTGGGCCCGGGCGGGCGCCGACCCCCAATCGCCGAGCGACGTCATCCGCGAGCTGTTCGCCGAAGCCCGCGCCGAGGGCATCCCCGAGGCCTCCGTGATGGCCCCCCGAGTCGCCTACCGGGTCGACAACGTCCCCACCGAGATCCCGATGACCGTCCTCGCCTGGCTCATCATCAACCGCTGACCACGCCGCCTAGGGTGACGAAGGTGGGCGGCAAAGAGAACGATCTGCATCCGGTGACGTTTCCGGAGGTGAGCTGGGGACCGGCGGATCTGGAGGGTTCGCTCGACACGGTGTACCGCTGGGTGGAGGGCGAGGCGGTGCGGGCGATCGAGTGGTACCTGCGGGAGAAGACCTGGAAGGCGCTGTGCTCCCGGGCCCTGCGGATCCTGGCGATCGTCGCCGCCACCGGCGGTGCCGCCCTCCCGTTCGTCGTGCGCGACGGCAGCACCGGCTTCGAGTGGGGCTACTTCATGCTCGCGGTGGCCGCCGGTGCGATGGCGATGGACCGGTTCTTCGGCTTCTCGTCCGGGTGGATGCGCTACATCGCGGCCGAGCTGGCCATCCAGGAGCGCCTGCAGAAGCTCCGGTTCCAGTGGTCCTCCACGCTCCTGGCCCGGGGCGGGCGCCCGCCCACCGCCGAGGAGGCCGCCGACCTGCTGGAGACCCTGGCCCAGGCCGCCTCCGGCTTCGCCGAGGAGCTCCGCCAGGAGACCCTCAACTGGGCCGAGGAGTTCCAGGCGAACGTCTCCGAGCTCCGCGCCCTGGCCCGCTCAAACTAGGAGGCTCCTAGAGCCGGGGGTCGACGGGCTCGGTCTCCAGCGCGAGGACCCCGAACACGCACTCGTGGGTGCGGTGGAGGGGCTCGTGGGCGACGAAGCGCTCCAGGGCCTCGACGCCGAGGGCGAACTCGACCGCCGGTCGTGGCGCAGGGTGGCGGTCAGGCGGACGTCGACGTAGCGGCTGTCGCCCCAGTCGGGGAAGGCCGGGTCGAGCGGGATCGCCTGCGCCTCGACGGTGTAGCCGAGCGGTTCGAGCACCGAGCGGAGCAGCGGCTCGCCGCCCCGGGCCGCACACTAGGAGCGGCGCCCGGTCGCGGGGCAGCGGGTTACAGCGGTATGCGGGGGACCACGTGGACCTCGATCGAGGCGGTGTCCGGGGAGATGATCTCGTTGCGGACGTCGAAGTCGCCGGCCACCGTGCCCTGGGCCGGGAGGTCGACGAAGCTGCTCGCCCCGCCGATCACGGTGCCCTCGGCGTCGCGGAGCACCAGGTAGGCGTCGGCGTCGAGCGGCACGTCGTAGCTCGACGCCGCCCGGTAGGTCACCCGGGTGCGGACGAGGCTCTCCGAGCGCTCGACGTCGCCCACCGCCACCGTGCCGTCGGGGACGGGCCCGTTCGGGCGCCCGGCGAACGTCGCGTCGTCGGACAGCTCGGACTGCTCCGACAGCTCGGCCACCTCCACGTCCAGGCGGCTGATGCCGTCGGCGGCCATCGCCTCGTTGTGCAGCTCGTCGGCCACCACGACCTCCTGGTACGGCTGCATCGTGCCGATCACGTGCTTCCAGGCCTCGCTGCCGGAGATGACCCGGCCGGAGCGGTCGTAGGCCTTCACCCGCACGACGAACGACCCCAGCACCCGGTCGCTGGTGTTCTCCACCGCGAACCCGTAGGACCCGAACCGCTGGTCGTCGCTCACGTACCAGCCGGGTTCGCCGACCTCGACCACGTCGGTGGCGACCGCCCCGCCGGCGGCGGCGGACGTGGACGGCGCCGGCGGTGCCGTCTCGGCGGCCGGCGCGGTCGACTCCGGGGCGGACTCGGACTCGGACGCCGCGTCGGACTCGGAGTCGGACTCGGACGCCGCGCCCGCCGCGGTCGTCGACGGGGCCGTGGTGGTGGCGTTGGCCGTCTGGTCCTCGTCGCCGCCGCCCAGCACCACCGCCCCGACGGCCCCGGCGGCCGCGGCTCCGACCAGCCCGATCGCCAGGAGCAGCACTGGCCTGCGGCGGCTGCGCGGCGGCGGGATGACCTCCTTCGCCGTCCCGGCGTAGAACCCCGGGATCGGCGCCTTCTTCTGCTTCGGCTCGACCGCCGACTCCGTCGGCGGCTCCTTCGTCTCGTCGGCGACCAGCCACGTCCCTGTGGCGCGCGCGTCACTCATCGACCGTGCCTCCAGCCTTCCCAGCTTCCCCAGTGCCCGAGATGTTACGCCGCGTTGCTCTTGCCCTACGCGGCGGTAACAACGCGGAAACGCACGGCCGAGACTCGTGCAGGTCAGAGGGTCGCGGCGAACGAGACCCGCCGGTCGAGCCCACCGGGCGCTCGACACATGGGCACTCCCGGCCCGAGCCCGACGTCGCCATCGGCCAGTACCTCTAGGAGCGGCTGGCGGCCACCCGGGTGTCGATCTCGGCGAGGCCGAGGACGGGGGGCAGGTCGAACAACCGGCCGAGCGACGGGTCGAGGTGCGCCTGGATCGACCGCGCCCGACCGTCAACGATCTCCACGACGTGGATGCCGAACAGGTCGAACCGGCCGTCGTCGCGTGAGTGGTACAGACCGAAGGCGGGCGCGCCGTTGGCCGTCCCCACGGGCACGAAGCGGCCGTTCCGGCACAGGCCCGGGGCCGTCACCGCCCAGTCCAGCACCGCCGGGCGACCCTGGATCCAGAGGTCGAACGGCGGCATCGCCAGCGTCACGTCCTCGTGGAGGATCCGGACGAGCAGGTCGATGTCGAAGCGCTCGAAGGCGTCGACGTAGCGCTCCAGGAACGCCTTCGTCTGGGGGTCGTCGGTGTCGGCCAGGTGCGGCGCCGGTGGCGAGTCGCGGTCGATCGCGGCGAGCGACGCCCGGCCCCGCTGGAGGGCGCTGTTCACCGACACGACGGTGGCGTCGAGCAGCTGCGCCACCTCGCTGGCCTTCCAGCGCAGCACGTCGCGCAGGATCAGCACGGCCCGCTGCCGGGGCGACAGGTGCTGGAGCGCGGCGACGAACGCCAGCCGCACCGACTCCCGGCCCACCGCCCGCGCGGCCGGGTCGTCGTCGCCGGAGAGCACCTGGCCGTCGGGCATCGGCTGCACGAAGGTCGACTCCGGCAGGCGCGGCCCGAGCTGGAACCCGGACTGCATCGGTGCCGCCAGGTCCATGGGCAGCGCCCGGCGCTGGCGGCTCCGCAGCATCTCCAGGCACACGTTGGTGGCGATCCGGTAGAGCCACGACCGCACGGCGGAGCGGCCCTCGAAGCTGCCGAAACCCCGCCAGGCCCGCAGCATGGTCTCCTGGACGGCGTCCTCGGCATCGCCGGCGCCGCCCAGCATCCGGTAGCAGTAGCCGGTCAGCTCGCGCCGGTGCCGCTCCAGCAGCCGGTCGAGATCGCCGGTGTCCTCCGCCTCGGGGGTCGACGGGGTCACGAGATCGGTCACGGGGGACATCCTTCGGGTCAACCCGCCGCCGTCGACGGGATATTCCTCGGCGGGCACGGCGAGGCGGTCACACCGTCACCGGGGTCGGCTCCGCGACGGTGGTGCCATCGGCGGACGCAGCGGTGGCCTCGGCGGCGGCCCGACGCTCGGCGGGACGCAGGGCCAGGGCGGCGACGACGGCGCCGGCGACGCTGAGCGCCGCCATCAGCAGCGTGCCCCGCTGGAAGCCCTCGGTGAGGGCGAGCGCCTGGCCGGCGGGGTCGGAGGCCCGGGCGCCGAGGGTGGCGAGGACGTCCTCCGAGCGGGCCAGCGCCACCGTGCCGACGACGGCGATGCCGAGGGCGCCGCCCACCTCCCGGGCCGTCTCGACCATGCCACCGGCGAGGCCGGCCACCCGCTCCTCCACCCCGATGAACGCCGCCACCTGGGCCGCCATCCCCGAGAAGCCGATGCCGATGCCGATGAGGAAGAACCCGGGGAACACGTCGGCCCAGTAGTCGGCGTCGGCCGGGACCCGGCTGAGGAGCAGCAGGCCGGCGGCGCTGCTGAGCTGGCCGACGACGAGGGCCGTCGAAGCGCCCCGCCTGTCGACCACCCGGGCGGCGACCGCCCCGGCCACCACGAACGCCGTCGCCGCGATCGCCAGGTAGGCGACGCCGGTGCGCATGGCCGAGTAGCGCAGCACCTGCTGCATGAACAGCGACGCCTGGAAGATGGTGGCGAAGAACGACCCGAAGGCCAGGACGGCGACGAGGTTGGCGGCGTTGAGCGTGCGGCGGCGGAACATCGACAGCGGCAGCAGTGGCGAGGCGGTGCGGCTCTCGATCAGCAGGAACAGCGCCAGCAGGGCGGCGCCCCCGCCGAGGAAGCCGAGGGTGGAGCCCGACGTCCAGCCGTTGTCGACGCTCTTGTTGATGGCGTAGACGATCGCCATCAACCCCCCGGTGACGGCGACGGCGCCGGGCAGGTCGAAGCCGCGGCGGTCCTCGGCGGGCGGGCTGTCGGGCACGAAGCGCAGCACCAGGCCCACCAGCACGATGCCGATCGGCACGTTCACCAGGAAGATCCACGGCCAGCCGGGACCGCTGGTGAGGGCGCCGCTGAGGATCACCCCCACCGACGCGGCGCTGCCGCCGACCGCACCGAAGATGCCGAGCGCCTTGTTCCGCTCGGCCCCCTCGGCGAACGTCGAGGCGAGGATCGACAGGGCGGCCGGAGCGGTGAGCGCCCCGCCCACGCCCTGCACGGCCCTCGCCGTCACCAGGAGGCCGAGGCTGTCGGCCAGGCCGGCGGCGAGGGAGGCGGCGGTGAAGAGGCCCAGGCCGGCGACGAGGACGTTGCGCCGCCCGAGCAGGTCGGAGGCCCGCCCGCCCAGCAGCAGGAGGCCGCCGAGCGTCAGGCCGTAGGTGATCACCACCCACTGGAGGTCGGACGGCACGACGTCGAGGTCCTCCTGGATCGACGGCAGCGCCACGTTCACGATGGCGATGTCGAGCACCACCATGAACTGGGCCCCACACACCAGGGCGAGGACGACCCCCCGCCGCACGAGCTTCGTCACGTTCATGCCGCATACGACGCGACGCCCGCCCAAAACTCATCGCGGGCCGGTTCTGTGCACCCCACCGCACGGCTTCCGTGCGCTCCGGTGCACAGAACCCCGGGGGCCGGAGGCTCGTCCGGGCCTGCCGCGGCGGCTGAACGACACCACGGCAGGCCCCGGGGGACTGGACGAACCGACCGCCGCCGTCAGTTGGCGGCCGTCCCGGTGCCGGCCAGCGGCGAGCCGGTCTCCAGGAGCGACTTGAGGTCGCTGAGGATCCAGGCGTGGCCGCCGCCGGCGCCCGACTCCTCGCCGGCGCCCGCCACCATGGCGGCCGTCAGCGGCATCCCTTCGAGGTCGTCGTGGGTGACGGTGAGCGAGCACGCCGAACCGTCCGGGAGCGGCTTGATCTCGTAGGTGATGCGGCTGAAGCCCTCGGCCTGGATGCCGGGGTCCATCAGGAGGCGCCAGGTGGTGACCAGCTTGTGGGGCGGGTCGGCCTCGAGCACCTCGCCGTCGACGACGATGTCCGGGCAGGGGAAGCCCTGGGCCTCGGCGGCAGCCTTGAACTCGGCGTTGGCCTCGACCTCGTACTTCCCTCCCGGCTTCAGGTCGTAGTGGGCGTAGCCCGTGTAGCCGTAGCGGTTGGTCCACTCGGGGTCGGTGAGCGCCTGCCAGATCTTGTCGGCCTGTGCCTTGACGTAGACCCGGTACACCTGGGTGGTGGTGGCGGTGGTGGTCATTGGGGGTCCTCCAGTTGCTTCTTCAGGTCGGAGAGCGCCGTGACCCGACGCTCCGTGTACTTGTCGATCCACCGGTCGTGGATCAGCCGGATCGGGACCGGGTTCAGGAAGTGCAACTTCTCCCGACCCGACCGTTGCGTGACGACCAGCCCCGCCTTCTCCAGCACCTTGAGGTGCTTCATCACCCCGAAGCGCGACATCTCGGGCAGCTCGCTCTCCAGCTCGGTGAGCGTGCGACCGTCGCGGGCGAAGAGCAGGTCGAGCAGGTAGCGGCGCGTCGGGTCGGCCAGGGCACGGAACACCCCGTGCAGCTCGTCGGCGTCGGCATCGCTGCCGTTCTCACTGGTCATCACCGGAGACAATATGTGACCAAAAGGTCACATGTCAAGAGTCCGCACCGGCCGACCGATGAGTTCGGGAGCGACGGGGAGTCTCAGTCGCAGGGCCTAGGCACAACGGGACGAAAGGCTGACGGCAGCGCCGCCCGCGATCCGTAGGCTGACCCCAGCCAGTATTCCCAGTAGGAACAAGAGGGCGATCTCGCATGAGCAGCATGGAATACGCCGCGTGGAACACGCTCTACCACGCCATGCACCAGCAGGAGGGCCGCCGGTTCTCGCGCAACACCCTCCGGCGCATCGTCGCCTTCGCCAAGCCGCACCACCGTGAGCTGCTCGTCTTCGTCGGGGTGAGCGTGGTCGGGGCGGTGCTCGCGGTCGCCACTCCCCTGCTGGCCGGCGAGGTGATCGACGTCATCGAGCGGCAGGGCGACAGCGGCGAGCTGGTGCGGCTGGCCGTCGTGATCGCCGTCATCGCCGTGGCCGAGGCCGGCTTCAGCCTGCTGAACCGCTGGCTGTCGTCCCGCATCGGCGAGGGGATCATCCTCGACCTGCGCCGCTCGGTGTTCACGCACGTGCAGAAGATGCCGGTCGCGTTCTTCACCCGCACCCGCACGGGCGCCCTGGTCAGCCGGCTCGACAACGACGTCATCGGCGCTCAGCGGGCCTTCAGCGACACGCTGTCCGGTGTGGTCAGCAACGCCGTGGCTCTGATGCTCACGTTCGCCGTGATGGCGGGCATCTCGTGGCAGGTGACGCTGCTGGCGCTGGTGCTGCTGCCGGTGTTCGTGCTGCCCGCCCGCCGCATGGGCAAGCGCCTCGCCGCCATGACCCGCGAGGCCGCCGACCACAACTCCGCGATGACCACCCAGATGACCGAGCGCTTCTCGGCCCCGGGGGCGACCCTGGTGAAGCTGTTCGGACGCCCGCAGCGGGAGGCCGCCGAGTTCACCTCGCGGGCCGAGCGGGTGCGCGACATCGGCGTCCGCTCCGCCATGGCCGAGTGGGTGTTCATCACCGCCCTCACGCTCGTCTCGGCGCTGGCCCTGGCGCTGGTCTACGGACTCGGCGGCTGGCTGGCCCTGCGCGGCGAGATGGAGACCGGTGCCGTCGTCACCCTGGCGCTGCTGCTCACCCGGCTGTACTCACCGCTGGTCGGCCTGGCCAGCGCCCGGGTGGAGGTCATGACGGCGCTGGTGAGCTTCGAGCGGGTGTTCGAGGTGCTCGACCTGCAGCCGCTCATCGCCGAGAAGCCGGGCGCCCTCGACGTGCCCGACGGGCCCGTGTCGGTCGAGTTCGACGACGTCCACTTCGCCTACCCGGCGGCCGACAAGGTGTCGCTCGCCTCGCTGGAGGAGGTGGCGACGCTCGACACCCGTGGCGGCGAAGAGATCCTCCACGGCGTGTCGTTCCGGGCCGAGCCGGGGCAGCTGGTGGCGCTGGTGGGGTCGTCGGGAGCCGGCAAGTCGACGCTGGCGTCGCTGGCGGCCCGCCTGTACGACGTCGATGCGGGCACGGTGCGGCTCGCCGGGGTCGACGTGCGCGACCTGACGTTCGAGTCGATCCGCGACACGCTCGGCATGGTCACCCAGGACGGGCACCTGTTCCACGAGACGGTGGCCGCCAACCTGCGCCTGGCCCGCCCGGAGGCGACCGACGACGAGCTGTGGGACGTCCTGACCCGGGCGCAGCTGGCCGACCTGGTGGTCGGGCTGCCGGACGGGCTCGACACCGTGGTCGGCGAGCGGGGCTACCGGTTCTCCGGCGGCGAGCGGCAGCGGCTGACGATCGCCCGGGTGCTGCTGGCCCGGCCGCGGGTGGTGGTGCTCGACGAGGCGACCGCGCACCTCGACTCGGCGTCGGAGGCGGCGGTGCAGGCCGCCCTGGCCGAGGCGCTGTCGGGGCGGACTGCGCTGGTGATCGCCCACCGCCTGTCGACCATCCGGGCCGCCGACACGATCCTGGTGGTCGAGGCCGGCCAGATCGTCGAGCGCGGCACCCACGAGGACCTGCTCGCCGCCGACGGCCGCTACGCCAAGCTCTACCGCACCCAGTTCGCCGACAAGGAAGAGGCGCTGGCCTGACCGAAACCTCGACACAGATGGCGCCATAGCGACCATTCCTGTCGAAGTTTCGGATCGGATGGATGGGGGGTCAGAGGTGGAAGCGGCTCAGGCGGGGGGACTCGCCCTCGGGGACCGTGGCGTAGCCGCGGCCGTCGGGGGTGAGGGCGATGGCCTCCCCCTGGACCTCGAAGGGCGTCGGGGCCTCGCAGGGCTCCCCCTGGAGGGCGTCCGTCACCGTCTGGCCCTCCTCCCGGTCCCAGAGCAGGATCCCGGCGTAGGTGCGGAGGGCGACCACTGAGCCGTCGGCGGCGACGTCGCCGGCCGTCACCATCTGGCCCTCCATGGCGGGCACGTCGCCGACCCGCTCCATCACCACCGGCGTGTCGCCGGGCGGGGCGTCGGCGGGGATGCGGTAGACGCCCCCGGCGGCGCCGTCCCACTGCTTCGTGACGACGAACAGGTCGCCGGTCAGGGGGTCGGCGAGCAGGGTCTCGGCGTCGTGGGGACCGTCGGCGTAGGTGAGCGTGAGCCGCTCGACCTCCGCGGTGGCGATGTCACCGATCCCGGCCGGCGGGACCTCCGGCTCCGCGACCCGGTACACCGCGACGCTCTCCCGCACGCTGTCGTTGTCGCCGATGTCGCCCAGGTAGAGGACGTCCGAGCCGAGCGCCATGTCCTCCCAGTCGACGGCCTCGACGCCCTCGAGCCGCAGAGCACCCAGGTCGGCGCCGTCGGGCCCGATGGCATACGCCGCGGGCTCGCCACCGGAGTCGTTGTGGGCCCACAGCACGCCGTCGTTGCGCCGGCTGGCGGCCAGGCCCGACACCTCGGTCAGCGCGGCGCTCGCCACGGTCACGGCCTCCTCGTCGGCCGTGACGTCGTCGCACAGGGTGGCGGCGTCGGCCGCGTCACCGGACGTCGACGCCTCGGGCGACGGGGTGGGCGTCGACTCGTCGTCTCCCCCGCCGCTGCAGCCCACCATCAGCAGCACCGCTGCCACCACGACCCTCGTGCTCCGCATCGCGCCGGACGCTAGCGGCGGGGCGGCTGCCGCAGACGCCGGGACCACCGGTCGAGCTCGGCGTCGGACATGATCGCCGCCACGAACAGGGCCCGGATGGCGGCGCGCACCGACGCCACCTCCTCGTCCCGGGGCCGGGGACGGGCCAGCCGGTGCAGCGCGAAGCCGTCGATCACGGCGACGATCGCCGGCGCCACCCCCTCCGGGTCCCGCGCCCCCAGCGACTTCAGCGCCCGGGCCGCGAACTGCTCGAAGGCGTCGAGCGCCTCGGCGACGGTGGGCCGGAGCGCCGGGTTGCGGGCGGCCTCCAGGTAGATCTCGAACTGGGCGACGATCACCTCGGCCGCCCGGTCGGCCAGCGCCGTGGCCACCAGCCCACCCACCTCCTCCGGCGTGTCGCCCCCCGCCAGCGCCCCGGAGACCAGGGCGTCGAGCTCCGCCACCCGGTCGGACACGTGCAGCTCCAGGGCGGCGTCGGTGAGCTGCTGGATGGTGTCGAAGTAGTAGGTGGTCGACGCCGGCGGCAGGCCCGCCCGCGCCGCCACGGCCCGGTGGGTCAGCGCCCGGGCACCGCCCTCGGACAGCAGCTCGATGGCGGCGCGCAGCAGCGCCTCACGTCGGGCCCTGCTGCGCTCCTGCCGGGGTTCGGTGACCATCTCGTTGACCCACCTCACGGGAACCTGTACGTTTGCCCCACTTATCTGGTGCATTTGTACCACTTACATGAGCCCCGGGGGGAGCCATGCACATGCACACGACACGAAGGATCGCACTCCTGCTCCTGGTCGCCTTCGTCGCCTCGACGTTCGGGTCGACCGAGCCGGCGTCCGCCGCACCGCAGCCACCCGCCGTCGATGCGTTCTACACGCCGCCCGCCGGCTACGAGACGACGACGCCCGGCACGATCCTGCGCACCCGCCGGGTGACCGTGACCGGCCTGGGCGTCCCCGTGCCCGTGCGCTCGACGCAGATGCTGATCCGCTCGACCGACGCCAAGGGCCGCCCGATGGCCACCGTGTCCACGCTGATGGAACCGCAGACCCTGTACCTCGGGAAGCGGCCGCTGCTGTCGTACCAGCCCGCCACCGACAGCCTCGGCGACGAGTGCGAGCCGTCGTACCTCCTGCAGGTCGGGCTGGAGAAGGAGCTGCCGCTGATGGCGCTGGGCCTGCTCAAGGGCTGGGCCGTCGTCGTCACCGACTACCAGGGCCCGCGCCACGCCTACGGGCCCGGCCGCATGGAGGGCCAGGCCACCCTCGACGGCATCCGGGCCGCCGAGCGCCTCGCCGGCACCGGCCTGAGCGGCACGAGCACGCCCGTGGGCATGATGGGCTACTCGGGCGGGGCGCTCGCCACCGGCTGGGCCGCCGAGCTGGCGCCCACCTACGCACCCGAGCTGAAGATCAAGGGCGTCGCCGCCGGCGGCACCCCGAGCGACCTGAGGGCCGCCGGTGAGGTCATCGACGGCGGGCCGTTCTCGGGCCTCTTCCTCGGTGCCGCGGTGGGCATGAGCCGGGAGTACCCGGAGATGCTGCCGCTGATGAACGAGGCCGGGCAGCAGATGATCGACCAGATCAGCGACCTCTGCTACGCCGCCATGGCGGCCTTCTTCCCGTTCCGGCGCCTGGAGGAGTTCACCAACGTGCCCGACCCGCTCGACCATCCGACGGTCGCCGCCATCCTCGCCGAGAACAGGATGGGCGGCGCCGCACCCACTGCACCCGTGTACCTCTACCACTCGGTGTTCGACGAGCTGATCCCCTACGGCTCGGCGCTCGAGCTGAGGGACGACTGGTGCAGCCAGGGCGCCACGGTGCAGTTCGGCACCAGCTACGCCAGCGAGCACGTCATCCTGGCGGTGTCGGGCGCACCGGGCGCGGTGGGCTTCCTCGGCGCCCGGTTCCTGGGCCTCCCCGCACCCGACAACTGCTGACGGGCCGCTGACGAACCTCGTTGCAATCGCGAGACGGCGCTTGCCTCGCCCGCCCGACCCTTGTTTACTGCGAAGTAACTTCGGGGGGAGGTTCAGCGATGTCTGAACAGGGGCTCGCGGCCGGGCGCGCGCCCGGGCTCGGTGTCGTGGACGTCGTGCGCGGTGTCACCGCCGCCGCGACGGCCGCGGCCGCCGTCGTCCACTTCGCGTACGCGCCCGCACACTTCGACCACACCACCAGCCACGGCACGTTCTTCGCCGTGATCGGCTGGGCGCAGCTGCTGCTGGCGGGGGCCTTGGCGTTCCGGGCGCCGCGGGAGCGGCTGTGGCTCACGGCGACGGTCGCGCTCAACGCGTTCGTGATCGGCGTGTGGATCGTGTCGCGCACCGTCGGGGTACCGGGCGAGGACGAGGCCGAGCCCGTCGGCTTCCCCGACACCCTGACCACCGTCCTGGAGGGCGTCGCCGTGCTGGGGGCGCTGGCGATCCTGCTGCACCTGCTGGCCGACCGGCCCGTGAAGGCCCGGCCGACGTTCGGCTTCGCGGCCGTCGCCGCGCTGGCGACGATGGTGCTGGTGTCGCTGTCGATCGCCCCGTCGTTCGCCGGCAGCCACACCCACGGCGAGGGTGCGCACGACCACGGCGACGGCGCCCACGACATGGCCGGCGGCGACCACGACCACGGCACCGGCGAGGGCGAGCTGGCCGGCGGCGAGCACGGCCACGACGACGGCTCCGGCAGCTCCGACGACCATGGCCACGACAGCGAAAGCGACAGCGGCAGCGGTTCCGACGACGACCACGGGCACGACAGCGCCAGCAGCAGCTCGGACGACGACCACGCCCACAGCACCGGCAGCAACAGCTCCCACGACAGCGATCACGACGACGACGACGGCCACGGTCACGGCACCACGACGACCACCCACGGTGACCACGGCCACGCGACGACGACCACCACCCACGGCGGTCACGGCCACGAGACCACCACCACCACGACCGGCCACCAGCACGGCTCGACGACCACGACCACCCACGGCCACGAAGACCCCGGCGACGACTGGGCCGCCACCCGCCTGGCGGCGCTGACGGGCCACCTGACGCCCGAGAAGATCGCCGAGTTCCGCGCCAAGGCTCTGACCCACCTGAAGGGCGAGATCCGCCGGCGCTCGTCGACCCTGCCCGAGCTGCCGGAAGCCGAGCGCAACCAGCGCATCGACACCTTCGCCGCCTGGTCGGTCGACAACGCCCTGGAGGCCGAGAACGGGCACAGCCACGGCCCCAAGCCCTGGGTGCCGCTCACCGACCCCGACGACCAGCGGGCCCTGCAGCTCCAGCTCACCGCCGCCGGCACCGCGATCCCGCGGTACCCGACGGCCGCCGACGCCATGGCCGCCGGGTACACCCAGGTCACGCCCTACATACCGGGCATCGCCGCCCACTACATGAACTTCGACCTGCAGGACCGGACGTTCGATCCGGCCGCGCCCGAGATGCTGCTCTACAACGGCAACAGCCCGTCGTCGGAGCTGGTCGGCGTGAGCTACGCCATGTTCGGCGCGCAGCCCGGTCCGAACGACGGCTTCGTCGGCGCGAACGACGAGTGGCACGAGCACCCGTCGCTCTGCGTCCTCGGGGTGCTCGTGGTGGGGCCGGACCACACGCCCGACGACCTCTGCGAGACGGTCGGCGCCTTCAAGCTGCGCGGCAACTCGCTGTGGATGTCGCACCTCTGGCAGGTGCCGGGTTGGGAGTCGCAGTGGGGCCTCTTCAGCGGCGAGAACCCGGCGATCAACATGGCGACATCCGACCTCATGCAGCCTTGACGCCACTCCGCGTCACCGCCCGAAATTTTTGTCGTCTACTTGAGGACAGTGGCCCGGCGGGTCGACTACCAATATCCGCTCATGAAGGATCGTCGTCTCGTGCGCGGTCCGGCGGAGCGGGCACAACCTCACATCGGAGCGGGAAGCGGGCCACTGCTGGTCGCCGTGCTGGCACTGCTGGCCTACGACCTCTGGCAGGGCCTCGGCGACTGGCAGGCGCGGCACTTCCTGGCCGTCGGCGCAGCCTGCCTCGGGGCCCTGGTCCTGTGGCGGGAGCTGCGACTCGAGCGGCGTCGCAACGGCCGCCTGACCGCGCAGCTCACGACCGTCGCGGCCGAGGCCGACGAACGCCAGCGGGCGGTGTCGGACCTGTTCGTGAACCTGGCCCGGCGCAACCAGTCGCTGCTCGACCGGCAGCTCGGCCTCATCGGCGAGCTGGAGCAGAAGGAGCAGGCTCCGGACGCCCTGGCCGAGCTGTTCGAGCTCGACCACCTTGCCACCCGCATCCGCCGCAACGCCGAGTCGCTGCTGGTGCTGTCGGGTGACGATCCGGCGCGGCGCTGGGGGCGGCCGGTGCAGCTGGCCGAGGTCGTGCGGGCCGCGGCCGCCGAGGTGGAGGACTACCGGCGGGTCGACGTGCGGGTGGGCGACCACGTCGAGGTGGCGGGACGGGCCGTGGCCGACGTTGCCCACCTGCTGGCGGAGCTCATCGAGAACGCCACCACCTACTCCCCGACCCACCGCAAGGTGATGGTGCGCAGCCACGCGACCGTGGGGCGGCCGGGGGTGGTCGTGGCCGTGGAGGACACCGGAATCGGCATGGCCGACGCCCACCGGCAGGCCGCCAACCGCGTGCTGGCGGAGCCGCTGGTGCTCGACCTGAGGGGCCGCACCATGGGCCTGCACGTGGTCAGCCGGCTGGCCCGGCGCTACGACGTGGAGGTCGAGCTGGCCCCGACGCCCGGCGGCGGCGTCACCGCCCTCGTCACGCTTCCCGCGTCGCTCGTCACCCAACCCGAGCCGACCGCACCCCGCTCCCTCCACCTGGTGCGCGGCGGGCCTGCGGTCGGGGCCCGCCCCGGTTCCGGTCCGGCCGGCGCTGCCACCCTCGGCGCCGGCCACCGGGTCACACCGCCGCCCGGGCTCGCGCGACGGCCTCGGCCGTCGCCGACGCCACCACCGGCTCCGGAGCCGCAGCCGCCTCCGCCCGAGCCCCCGGAGCCACCCGAACGGCTCCGCACCAGGGCGGCGAACCGGGAGCAGACGCGGGAGATGCTGTCGCGGTTCCAGGCCAGCCAGCGGGCCGGACGGGCGGTCGCCGACGCGACGGCCGGATCGCTGGCCCCCGACCGTTCCCATGTCGTGACCCCGGAGGAGAGCCCGTGACCGACGATGTGCAGGGTGAGGGCCTCGGCTGGCTGGTGAGCAACTTCGTCGACCGCATCCCGGGGGCGACGAGCGCCGTGGTGGTCAGCTCCGACGGGCTGGTGCTCAGCCTGTCCGAGCGGGTCGCCCGCGACAGCGCCGACCAGATGGCGGCCATCACCTCGGGCCTCACCGGCCTCACCGCCGGCGCCGCCCGTTGCTTCGACGCCGGTGAGGTGATCCAGGTGATCGTGGAGATGGAGGGCGGCTACCTGTTCGTGACCAGCGTGAGCGACGGCTCGGCGGTCGCCGTGCTGTGCGAGCCGAACTGCGACATCGGCCTGATCGGCTACGAGATGAGCCTGCTGGTCGACCGCGTCAGCCGCCTCCTGACCCCGGATCTGATCGCCGAGCTCCAGACGACGTCGCTGGAGGACCGGGTCGCCGGAGCGGACAAG
>DATHJB010000119.1 GCA_035316325.1 Acidimicrobiales bacterium | reverse complement strand
CAACCGGCGCACGGTGGCCTGAACCTTGACGGTTCGGCGGCCGTCGGTCCGGACCAGCGCGGCGACAGTGGACGACGCCGGCGCGAGCCGGCGCAGGGTGCGCAGCGCGTTGGGCGAGTAGTGGCTGCCGATCGGCTCGTCGGCCTGCGCCAGCGCGTCGTAGCCGCGCCACACCTGCGGCGCCCGGGTCGCGGTGGTCATCGGTCCCCCTTCGGTGGTAGCTCGAGCGCGGCCCGGCGGCCGAGGATGGCGGCACGCTGGAAGTTCAGTCGTGCGTTCGGCCAGAGCGCGCGCAGCTCCTCGACGGTCGTAGCCCGCGCGATCGCGCGCAGGACCGGATCTGGCCGAGCCCCGGACACAGCCCGCCCCAACCGCTCCTGCGCCCGCGCGATCAGGTCGCGCAACGCGCCCTGACTGAACACCTCGGTCTGCTCCTCGTCGTAGTAGAGGCCGTCGGCGTGCCGTAACCACACCCGCCCGTCCGGGCCGAGGATCTCGGTCGGGCCGGGCGGACGAGGGGCGGGCTCGACGGCCGGTCGGGGGGCCAGGCCACGGACGGGTCGGCGGGTCATGCCCGCCCCAACCGGGCCGGGAGCCGGTCCGCGCAGGCATCGGTGTGTGCTTGCGTCCACACCTTCGAGTGCTGGCGCCAGAGCGATTGCAACCGCTCGCGCAGGTCCGACCCGGCGGGCGCCTCCCTGATCATCGACATCAGGCCGGCCGCGCTCAGCCCGTTCGCCATCGGCACCCGCGGCGGGTCGGCCTTCACGACCAGGTCCTTGCGGGCCCGCCAGCCCCGGATCAGGGTGGCCAGCGCCAACAGCTCCAGGCCGCGGGTCAGGTCCACCCAGTACAGCTGCGCGGGCGGGTCGCCCTTGCGCTCCGGCCCGCCCTGGGGGACGTGCAGGATCAGCGCCCAGTCGGTGCGCGGGGCGATCCCGTCCGGCCACTGGAGTCGTTCGCCGCGCGAGGCGGCGAGCTTCTCGGCCGGCGACAGGGTACGTGGGTCGACGTCGTCGCCGATGGTGTTCCAGCCCCGGTAGCGCACACCGTTGGCGTAGGCGGCCAGCTGGGCGGCGAACTTGATCCCGAAGAACTTGGACGAGCCGGACGTCTTGAGGTCCCATACCAGCCGGGACCCGGCCGGGATCAGGGTGCCGTCCTGGGTGGTCATGTCGCCGAGCGGGGCCGCGATCCGGTCGAACGTGCCGGCGACCTGGAACTGGTCGCACACCACGAACTGCTCGGTGCCGTGGAAGGTGAAGCTGCCGCGGGTGGCGCCGATGTAGGCGTCGATCGCGGCCTGGTCGTCCTCCAGGTCCGGGATCGGCCGGCCGAGGTCGACCCGCTCGGTGAGCGCGTGCAGCGCGGTGCCGACGTCGGCCGCTGCCCGGGAGTCCGCGAAGTCCAACGCGTCGTTGGTGATCTCCTTGAGCAGGGACTTGGACTCCGAGCTCGCGGTGTCCGGGATCGAGGCGGCGCGCAGTCGCAGCGGGCGGGAGTGCCCGAGCGCCCACGCGACCTGGCGCATCTTCCAGATGCCGATCCCGTTCTGGTCTTCCAGGACGCCGCCGATGGTGGACGCCCGGGTGTAGGCCTCCACTGACCCGCTGGGAGTTACCACGAGCGGTCTCTTCCACTGATCCCTAAAGATCGAGTTGGGCACGTCCGCGGTCGGCGCCTTGACGGGGTTGCTCGGAGTTTGGTCAGCGCGGACGAGGGCCACGTCAAGCCACCGTCCATGCGCCGTAGGTGACCGTGCGATGAACGACCTTCGCGTCCGGGTCGCCGCTGGCCTGGGCCCATGAACGGGCATCCTGCTCGTCATCGGACAGCTCGACCGACCAGATCGGGCGGCCGTTCTCGTCCAGCTCGTAGGCCACACCCCACGAGTGGGACGTGGCCTCACCTCGCTCGCTCATCGGCGTCTCGCTCATGGTCGTCTCCTCGTGTCAATGATCGTTGCGTGGACCCCACGGGAGTCGGACCCGTGGACCTCGGCACCGGCCGGGCCCGAGGCCCCGGACGCAGGGAGCGCGCCCGGGGCTGTCGTTAGGCCCTAAAAGGGCGGGTCAAGATCAGAGTCCCCTGCCTTGGCCAGCCCGTTGGTCGCCGGGGCGCCCTCGGACTCGACCAGGTCCGGGCCCTTCCAGGCCTTCGTGCCGTCGCCGTAGAAGGCCTCGATCAGCTCGAAGTCGTCATCGTTCGGCGTCTGGGCGGCGACCCAGTCCGTGGTGCCGGTGCGCTTGGCCTCCAACCGGGAGGCCACCTCCTTGTCACCG
>DATHJB010000118.1 GCA_035316325.1 Acidimicrobiales bacterium | reverse complement strand
TGCATCAGGCTCCGCCGCCGCATCCTCGTACCCGCCGCCGTCATTTCTCGGTGGGCGGCCGTTGGCTCACACGACGTCGCCTGACATCGGCGGCGCAGATTGACGTCCCGGAACGCGACGCGGCCGGGGCCCGGCCGCGTCATGATCGGTGGGGCGCCGGGAGGCCGCCGCCCAGCGGGTGCGGCAGGCGCAGGCGGCACGTCGGCCCGGCCGCCACTCTGTCGTTCGGACGCCTTCTTGAGCTCCGGTCTTCTCGGCCCTCCCGCCTTTGGCTTCCTACTGGTCTTCGCTTTCTGAGCGAGCAGTTCGTTCCAGGCGTTCACGGCGTGGGGGAGCGTCGGCCGGACGGCGTGGCGGTAGCCCTCGGTAGTGCGGGTGTTGCTGTGACCGACCAGGTCGGCGACCTTGACCAGGTCGTTGAGCTTGTCGGAGACGAGCGACACGAAGGAGTGGCGCAGGTCGTAGGTGGTCCAGTCGCCCTCGAGGCCGGCACGCTGGCAGAGCCGCTTGAAGTCGCGGCGGAGGTTCGACACCGAGATCGGCGTCCCGTTGCGAGTGCAGAACACGAACCCGTCCGGGTCGTAGAGACCGAGCAGGTGCACCTCGGCTCGGTGATGGCGCAGGGCGGCGACGGCGAGCGGGTGGAGGCCGATGCCGCCCTTGCGGGAGGTCTTGGGCTCGGCCTGGCCGACGTAGCGCTTGTTCACCTCGTTGGCCCGCTCGGCGACGACGAGGTGGGGGTCGTCGCTGTCGATGTCGAGATGGGCCCAGCGCAGGCCGCTGAGCTCGCCCGGTCGGAGGCCGCACATGAGACCCGTAACCCACAACGCAGGCCGAGAGTCTTCCGGGATGGCGACGAGCAGCAGGGGTTCGACCTGCGCGATCGTGAGCGAGTTGCGCTCCTTGGCGGGCCGGGCCTCGGGGAGCAGGACGTCGGCCACCGGGTTCGTCTTGATGAGACCCTGACGGATGCCGAACTGGCAGGCCTGGTTCAAGTAGCTCCACGTGTGGTCGATGGTGCTGGTGGCGTGGCCCGCCTCGTCCATGTCCTGGAACACGGACTCGATCCGAGCGAGCCCTGTGCGCTCGACCTTCAGCTTGCCGATCTTCGGCCGCACGTGGCCGTCGAGGAGGTAGTCGATCTTGATGAGCGTGTTCTCGGCCTTCTTCTTGGCGTGCCTGTTCTTCTTGCCGGTCGGCGGACGCGGCGCCCCCGAAGCGACCCACGCGTTGATCACCTGGTCGAACGACGCCAGTCGCTCCCTCCGAGGTGCAGCACCTTCCGCTGTTGCCCGCTCGAAAAGGAGGTTCTTCAGGTCGGCGTCGGCGTCATCCTTCTCGACCCGCTCCACCTTCCGGCGGGAGCCGTCCGGGAACGTCACCCACGCCATCCACCGCTGCTTCGCGTCGTTCCACCGGACCGTCGGTCGTGCCACCTGCGAGTCTCCCTGGGGCCTCGACGTAGCCGGATTGCCAAAAGCTACGTTCGATTGAGCTACGTCAGGATGAAACGCCTAGGGCACCCGATCAGGCCCTCTGCCAGGACCGCGCAAACGCCCAGGTCAGAGGACCTGGGCGCTACGTGGAGCTAGTGGGAATCGAACCCACGACCTCTTCCATGCCATGGAAGCGCTCTACCAACTGAGCCATAGCCCCATAGGGGAACGCTCACCTTAGCATCTCGACGTACGCTCCAAATCATGCGAATCGCCTTCGGGACCGACGAGCGGACAGGGCTGACGGACCACATCAAGGAGCGGCTCCGGGAGCAGGGTCACGACCTCGTGGTCGTCGGCGAGGACCAACCGTGGCCGGACGTCGGGCGGGGCGTGGGGGAGGCCGTGGCCCACGGCGACGCCGACCGGGGCGTCGTCTGCTGCTGGACCGGCACCGGCGTGTCGATCGCCGCCAACAAGGTCCCGGGAGCAAGGGCCGCGCTGTGCACCGACCGGGCCACCGCCGAAGGCGCCCGCAAGTGGAACGACGCCAACGTCCTCGCTCTGGGCCTCCGGCTCACCTCGCCGACCGTCGCCGACGAGATGCTCGACGCCTTCATCGCCACCGAACCCGACGACGACGAAGCCGAGAACTACCGCAAGCTGAGCTGACTGAGCGGACTCAGCTGACGACGAAGTTCACCAGCCGGTCGGGGACCGTGATCACCTTGCGGACGGTCACGCCCTCGAGCAGCGAGGCCACCCGATCGTCGGACGTCGCCGCCGCCTCCAGAGCCGACCTGCTGAGCCCCACCGGCACCTCGATGCGCGCCCGCACCTTGCCGTTGACCTGCACCGGGATCTCCACGTAGTCGTCGATCAGCAGCGCCCGGTCGGCGACGGGGAAACGCTCCCGGGTGAGCGACTCGTCGTGGCCCAGCCGGGCCCACAGCTCCTCCGCCACGTGCGGCGCCAACGGGGCCAGCAGCAGCACCAACGTCTCGGCCACCTCGTCGGGCACCCCCTCACCGGCGCAGTGCGAGGTCAGGAAGTTGTTCAGCTCGGTGATCTTGGCGATGGCGACGTTGAACCGCAGGGTCTCCATCGCGTCACGCACGGCCGCGGTGGTCTTCGCCACCAGGCGCCGGGTCTCGTCGTCGGGCTCGTCACCGGCGACGGCGAGATCACCCGTGTCCTCGTCGATCAGGTTGCGCCACACCCGCTGCAGCAGGCGGTACACACCGACGACGTCGCGGGTCTCCCACGGCCGGCTCTGGTCCAGCGGGCCGGTCGACATCTCGTACAGCCGCAGCGTGTCGGCGCCGTACGTGGCGTACATCTCGTCGGGCGTGACCGAGTTCTTCAGGCTCTTGCCCATCTTCCCGAACTCACGTCGAACGGGCCGGCCCTCGTAGAAGAAGCCGCCGTCCCGCGCCTCGACCGAAGCCGAGTCGACGTAGACCCCCCGCTCGTCCTGGTAGGCGGCCGCCTGGATGTAGCCCTGGTTGAACAGCCGCTTGAAGGGCTCGACCGACGACACGTGGCCCAGGTCGTAGAGCACCTTCTGCCAGAACCGGGCGTACAGCAGGTGCAGCACGGCGTGCTCGACACCGCCGACGTACAGGTCGACGCCGCCCGTGTCGTCGGGCCCCGACGGCCCCATCCAGTACTGCTCGTTGACGGGGTCGACCAGCGCCTCCGTGTCGGTCGGGTCGAGGTAGCGCAGCTCGTACCAGCACGACCCCGCCCACTGCGGCATCGTGTTGGTCTCCCGGCGGTACAGCTTCGGGCCCTCGCCCAGGTCGAGCTCCACCTCGACCCAGTCGGCGGCCCGGGCCAGCGGCGGCGCCGGGTCCGACGTCAGGTCGTCCTCGGGGAACGTGGTGGGGGAGTAGTCCTCGATCTCGGGCAGCTCGATCGGCAGCATCCGGTCGGGGATCGGGCGGGGCAGGCCGTCGTCGGGGTCGTAGACGATCGGGAACGGCTCGCCCCAGTAGCGCTGCCGGCTGAACAGCCAGTCGCGCAGCTTGTACGTGACCGTGCCGGTGCCCAGGCCCTTGGACTCCAGCCACTCGATGATCGTGCGCTTGGCCTCGACGACGCCCAGGCCGTCGAGGCTGATCTCGTCGTTGGACGAGTTGATGGCGGGACCGTCGCCGACGTAGGCCTTGCCGTCCCAGCCCTCGGGCGGCTGCACCGTGCGGACGATGGGCAGGTCGAAGACCTCGGCGAACTCCCAGTCGCGCTCGTCCTGGCCCGGCACGGCCATGATCGCGCCGGTGCCGTAGCCCATCAGCACGTAGTCGGCGACGAAGACCGGGATCTCGGCGCCGTTCGTGGGGTTGGTCGCGTAGCTCCCGACGAAGACGCCGGTCTTCTCGCGCGACTCGACCTGGCGCTCCACGTCGCTGCGCCGCGAGGCCTCGTCCCGGTAGGCGGCGACGGCCTCGGCGGGCGTGGCGTGGCCGCCCGTCCACTCGGGCTTGGTGCCCTCGGGCCATGTTTCGGCGGTCAGCTCGTCGACCAGCGGGTGCTCGGGTGCCAGCACCATGTAGGTGGCGCCGAACAGCGTGTCGGGCCGGGTGGTGAACACCTCGATGGCGGGCTCGTCGGCCCACGACGACCGGGTGCCCACCGGGAAGCGCACGTTGGCGCCCTCCGACCGGCCTATCCAGTTGCGCTGCATCAGCTTGACCTTGTCGGGCCAGTCCAGCCGGTCGAGGTCGTCGATCAGGCGGTCGGCGTAGGCGGTGATGCGCAGCATCCACTGCTTCAGCGGCCGCCGGAACACGGGGAAGTTGCCCCGCTCGCTGCGCCCGTCGGCGGTGATCTCCTCGTTGGCCAGCACCGTGCCCAGGCCGGGGCACCAGTTGACCGGCGCCTCGTGCAGGTAGGCCAGGCGGTGGTTGTCGACCACGACCCGGCGTTGCGTCACCGTCAGGTCGGCCCAGGCAGCCTCGTGCGGGTTGGTGCCCTCGCCGGGCTCGCGCTCGCCGGCGTCGAGCGCCGCGATCAGCTCGCCGATCGGCCGGGCCCGGTCGGCGTCGGGGTCGTACCAGGAGTTGTAGATCTGCAGGAAGATCCACTGGGTCCAGCGGTAGTAGTTCGGGTCGGTGGTGACGACCGACCGCCGGTCGTCGTGGCCGAGGCCCAGCCGGCGCAGCTGGCGCCGCATGTTGGCGACGTTCGCCTCGGTAGTGACCCGCGGGTGCTGGCCGTGCTCGACGGCGTACTGCTCGGCCGGTAACCCGAACGCGTCGAAGCCCATGCAGTGCAGCACGTTGTGGCCCTGCATGCGCATGTAGCGGGCGTAGACGTCGGTGCCGATGTAGCCCAGTGGATGGCCCACGTGCAGTCCCGCCCCGCTGGGGTACGGGAACATGTCCATCACGTACAGCTTGCGGCTGTCGGCCAGCTCCTCGAAGCCCTTGCTCAGGTCGCCGATCGGGTTCGGTGCGTGGAAGACGCCCTCGTTCTCCCAACGAGCCTGCCAGGCGGTCTCGATCTGCTCGGCGAGCGCGGCGGTGTAGCGGTAGAGCGGAGTCTCGGAAGCGGCGGCGGGGCGGCCTTCGTCGGCATCGGCCATGAGAAGCCACAGTACCGGTTCAGGTGGACTCTCCTGGACTGACTCGCGGGGGCGCCGCGCCGACCCGCGGGAGCATCGCGGTGTGACATGTCTTACTTCGTGTAACCCGTGTGTTCGCCGGGAAGTCACACGGCTCATGCCCTCGTTTGCCGACCATTCAGCTGCGCATGGCTCCCTCGTGCAGCGCATCGAGCGCTCAGCACTGGCAGGACGGGCGGTCACGTTCGTCGTCGGTGGCAACGAGGACGTCACCTCCTGGAGCAACATCCACGAGGAGGCCAAGGGCTACGCGGCGGCGCTGCAGGCCCGCGGGGTCGGGCCGGGTGACCACGTGGCGCTGCTGTCGCCGACCACCCGTCCGCTCGTGTCGGCCATTCAGGCGACCTGGCTGACGGGGGCGACGCTGGTCGTGCTGCCGCTCCCGATGCGGCTGGGGTCGATCGAGGAGTTCGTGGCCCAGACCCGGCAGCGCATCCACCACGCCGACGCCAAGGTCGTGATCGTCGACCCGGAGCTGGCCCCGTTCGTGACGCCCGAGCCGGGCGACCCGCCGATGCTGGAGATCGGCGAGCTGGACTCCGGTGACGCGTCGGCCTGGGTGCGCCCGGCCGACGACCCCGAGCGGCTGGCGATCCTCCAGTTCACCAGCGGCTCCACCGCCGACCCGAAGGGCGTGATGCTCCCGGACCGGGCGGTGTGCGCCAACCTCGACGGCATCGCCGCCGCGGCGAGGCTCGATCCCGAGGCCGACGTGCTGGTGTCGTGGCTGCCGCTCTACCACGACATGGGGCTGGTCGGGCTGCTGATCCTGCCGATGTCGACCGGCACGCCGCTGGTGCTGGGCGCGCCGCAGGACTTCACGTCGCGGCCGTCGCGCTGGATGGAGTGGATCTCGACCTACGGCGGCACGGCCACGGCGGGTCCCAACTTCTCCTACGTGCTGGCGACCCGGGCCCTGAAGAACGGCGAGCAGCTCGACCTGTCGTCGCTGCGGGTGGCGCTCAACGGCGCCGAGCCCATCGATGCCGACAACATGGAGGACTTCGTGCGGGCCGGCGAGCGCCACGGGCTGCGTCCCGGCTCGGTGTTCCCGGCGTTCGGGATGGCCGAGGTGTCGATCGGCGGCACCTTCCCCGAGCCGATGCGCGGCATGGTGACCGACTGCGTCGACCGCCGCGTGCTGGAGACCGAGCGCTACGCCGCGCCCGTGGAGGACGCCTCGCCGGGTAGCCGGCGGTTCGCCCTGCTGGGCCGGGCCGTGCCGGGGCTGGAGATCCGCATCGTCGACCCCGAGACCGGCGCCGTGCTGAAGGACCGGGAGGTCGGCGAGCTGGAGATCCGGGGCACGTCGGTGACCACCGGCTACTACAAGCGCCCGGACGCCAACGCCGAGCTGTTCCACGAGGGCTGGCTGTGCACCGGCGACCTGGCCTACACGCTCGACGGTGAGCTGGTGGTGTGCGGTCGCATCAAGGACGTGATCATCGTCGGCGGCCGGAACGTCCTCCCCGAGGACGTGGAGCGGGCGGTCGGCCAGGTGGAGGGTGTGCGCGCCGGCAACGTCATCGCCTTCGGGGGCGTGGGTGCCCGGGGTCGGGAGGCGCTGGTGGTGGTGGCCGAGACCCGGGCCGACGACTTCGCCGACCTGCGCCACCGCGTCGCCGAGCGGGTCGTCGAGGCCGTGGGCGTGCCGGCCCGCGACATCGTGCTCGTGACGCCGGGGACGCTGCCGAAGACCAGCTCCGGCAAGCTGCAGCGCTCCCTCTGCAAGCGCCGCTACGACGACGGCCAGCTGGAGCTGGTCGACGCCGACGCCTGACCTGGGATCCTTCGAGGCCTCGGCCTCGACGACCTCAGGGCTCCTTGAGGATCGAGATCAGGCTCGAAAGCTCGTCGGGGTCGGTCGCGTAGGGGGCGTAGAAGCTGACGCGTTGCAGGACGTCGCCCCAGCGCTCGCGCAGGCCGCGGACGGCCTCCTCGGGCGTGCCGACGACGGCGAAGGTGTGGAGGATCTCGTCGTCGATCAGGTCGCCCATCTCGCCCCAGCGGCCCTGCTTCGACATGGCGTTCAGCTCGTCCTGCAGGCCACCCCAGCCGTGCATCTCCAGCACGGGTCGGTACGCGGGCGTCGAGCCGTAGAAGGCGATCTGGCCGCGCACGCCCTTGGCCGCGGCGTCGAGCTCCTCCTCGTTGCGGCCCATCACCAGGAACATCGGCCCTGACAGCTCGAAGCCGTCCATCGACTTGCCGGCCTTCTCCCGGCCCCGCTGCAGCGCCGGGAGCGTGACCTCGCGCACGTAGCGCTCGGTGGTGAAGGCGTGGCAGATGAGGCCGTCGCAGACCTCGCCGGCGACCTCGGTCATCATCGGGCCGACGCCGGCGAGCGTGATGCGGGCGTTGCCGTAGGGGTTCGGGCCGGGGTTGAAGAACGGCGTCATCAGGGTGTGCGAGTAGAAGTCGCCGCGGAAGTCGAGCTTGGTGCCGTCGTTCCAGCACGCCCAGATGGCCCGGATGGCGAGGATCATCTCGCGCATGCGGGCGGTCGGATGCGACCACGGCATCGAGAAGCGCTTCGTGATGTGGGGCTTGATCTGGCTGCCGAGGCCGAGGATGAAGCGGCCCTGCGACATCGCCTGGAGGTCCCACGACGTCTGCGCCAGCGTCATCGGGTTGCGGGCGAAGGCGACCGCGATGGCGGTGCCCAGCTCGACCTTCTCCGTCTCGGTGGCCGCGAGCAGCAGCGGGAAGAATGGGTCGTGGCTGGTCTCGGCCGAGTGGAGGCCGTCGTAGCCCCGGGCTTCCTGGGCCGCGGCGGTCGCGCCGACGTTCTCGAGTCCCCCGATTGCACCGTCGACTTTCATGTCGAGGACCGTAGCCCGCGACTTGACCGGGCGGTCAAGTAGGTCGAGACCGACCGACTCCGGCTTCAGTCGCTGCTCGTGCCACCGGGCTGTTCGCGGAGGTAGCGCTCCACCTCGTCGGCCAGCTCGTCGCCGGTGGGCAGCTCTTCGCCCATGGAGCCGACCATGGACTGCTCGTAGGCCGCCTCGAGCTGGCGGAGCATCGCCTGGTGCTCGGGGTTCTGGCCGATCAGCTCGTCGAGGCGGCCCCGGGTGGCGTTCGCCTGGGTGGGCAGGTCGCCCAGCGGCAGCGACAGCTCGGCCAGGCGCGACAACCCCTCGATGAGGCCGACGCTGGCGTCCGGGTACGGCATCCCCGCGGCGTAGTGGGGCACCTGCGCCCACAGGCCCATCGACGGGATGCCCCGGGCGTCGCACCCCGCCTCGACGGCCGCCTGGGCGCCGCCGGGGAAGTCGAGCGACGCCCGCAGGAAGTCCCTCGTCGCCAGGCTGGCGGTCGAGGCGCTGCAGGCCATGCGCGAGGTGCGGGTGTGCGGCGCCGGTGCGGGGTAGGCGCCGAGGCCGACGCACATCCGCACGTCGAAGTCGAGGGCCAGGCCCACCACGTCGTCGACGAAGCCGTGCCAGATGCGGTCGGGCTCGCTGCCGACGAGCAGCAGCAGCTCGTTGCCGTCCAGGTCGGTGGCCGCCCGCAGCTCCAGCGACGGCCAGGTGAGGCCGCGCTGCACGCCGTCGACCATGTGCACGGTCGGACGGCGGGCGCGGTAGTCGAGGAGGGCGTCGGTATCGAAGCGGGCGACCGTCACCGTGTCGAGCGCGTCGAGCAGCAGCTCGGACGCCGTGGCCGCCGCCAGCCCCGCGTCGATCCAGCCCTCGAGAGCCAGCACCAGCACTGGTCCGTCGAGCTCGGGTTGGTCGATCAGCTCGTAGAGCGCCACTCGGTTCGGGGTCCTTCCTCGGCCTGGCGGTCAGGCCAGGCGCTCGATGGTGCTGTGCGCGGTCTGCGCCAGCACCTCGACCTGCTTGGCGAACAGCTCGAAGCCGTCCGACTCTCCCATGACACCAGCCCGATAGCGGGCGTAGACACCCTCCAGGATGCACGCGAGCTTCCAGTAACCAAACGCGACGTAGTAGTCGATGCCGCTGAGGTCACGTCCGGAGGCGTGCGCGTAGGCCTCCGCCAGCGCCGCCCGGTCGGGGAAACCGTCGAGCGTGGTGGCGCTGTCGCCGAGGGGCGCGTGCTTGTCGCCGGGCTCGGCCCAGTAGACGAGCAGCAGGCCGACGTCGGCGAGCGGATCGCCGAGGGTGCACAGCTCCCAGTCGAGCACGGCCTCGATCGTGCCGTCCTTGCCGACCAGGCAGTTGTCGAGCCGGTAGTCGCCGTGGACGATCGTCGCCGGGCCCTGCTCGGGTGCCCGGGCGGTGAGCTCGGCGTGCACCTGGTCGACCACCGGCAGGTCGCGGGTCTTCGACTGCTCCCACTGGCGGTGCCAGCGCTTCAGCTGCCGTTCGAGGTAGGCCTCCTTGCGGCCCAGGTCACCGAGGCCGACGGCGTCGACGTCGACCGCGTGGATGCGGGCCAGCACCTCGGCGATCTGGTCGCCGGCGTGCTCGCGGGCCGCCAGGTCGAGCGTCTCGCCGCTGGTGCGGTCGCGGAGGACCGCGCCCTCGACGAAGTCCATGACGTAGAAGGGCGCCCCGTTCACCGCCTCGTCCTGGCACAGGCCGACGATGCCGGGCACCGGGACGTCCGTCGCCGCCAGGGCGCTCTGGATGCTGTGCTCGCGGCCCATGTCGTGCGCCGTCGCCAGCACGTGGCCCAGCGGCGGGCGCCGCAGGACCCAGGCGTGACCGGCGCGGTCCTCCACCCGGAAGGTGAGGTTCGAGCGCCCACCGGTGACGAGCCCGAAGGTCAGCGGCGGCTCGACGCCGGGCGCGTGCGCCTCGAACCAGGCGGTCACGTTGTCGGTGTCGATGCCGGTGATCGTCGTCTCGTCAGTCACGTCGTCATGCCCTCTCGGTGCTGGTGGCAGCGGGCCGTTCGGGCCACGGCCGCCGGGCCGGCGCGCTCAGTTCGTCATTCGATCGGCACGGTAGCCCGCCGTCGGTAGCCTGGCCCGATGGCCCTCGATGTCACCGATGCCACCTTCCAGACCGACGTTTTGGAGCGTTCCGAGACGACCCCCGTCGTGGTCGACCTCTGGGCCCCCTGGTGCGGGCCCTGTCGACAGCTCGGGCCGATCCTCGAGAAGGTGATCGACGACACCGACGGCAAGGTCGTCCTCGTGAAGGTCAACACCGACGACAACCCGCAGGTGTCGGCCGCGTTCCGGGTGCAGGGCATCCCCGCCGTGTACGCCCTGTCGGGCGGCAAGGTGGTCGACGGTTTCATCGGCGCCCAGGGCGAGCCGGTGGTGCGCGAGTTCGTCGGACGGCTGCTGCCGAGCGCCGAGGACGAGAAGGTGCAGGAGCTGCTGGACGCCGGCGACGAGGACTCCCTGCGCAGCGTGCTCGACCTGCGGCCCGACCACCACGACGCCATCGTCGCCCTGGCCGAGCAGCTGGCGGCCCGGCGGAACGAGGGCGATCTGGAGGAGGCGACGGCGCTGCTCGACCGCATCCCCGAGACGGCGGAGACCCGGCGGGTCGCGGCGCTGGTGCGCACGGGCGTCAGCGACGAGCATCCGCCCAGCGAGATCACCGCCAAGCTCGACGACCTGCTCGAGCGGGTCAAGGGCGACGACGAGGCGCGGCAGGAGTTCGTCGACCTGCTCGAGGTGCTGGGCCCCGACGACCCCCGCACCGCCGAGTACCGCAAGCAGCTCACCGCCCGCCTGTTCTGACATAACGCCGCGTGACTCGCTAGACACGGGGCGTGCGGCTCGAACGACACGAGGGCTACTGGTTGCTGGTCGGAGTGGCCGCTCCGGGCGCGGCCGCAACGACGTTCGGGCCGCTGATCCTCATGCGCGAGCGGGGCGTCGGCAACGCCCGGCTGCTGCGTCACGAGCTGGAGCACGTGCGGCAGTGGCGGGAGCAGGGCGTGTTCGGGTTCCTGTTGTTCTACCTGGGTGCGTACGTCCGCTGGCGGCTGCGCGGCTATCCCCACTGGGGCGCCTACCGACGGATCCCGTCCGAGGTCGAGGCCGAGTGGTTGGCCCGGCGGCCTGATCTGCGCTACCGGTAGCTTTCGGCAGTTTTCCATGCTTTCGATGTAGTAGCGTGGTTGTCGGACCTCCCCCCTCCCTATCGCTTCAGCGCGCCCGGAGGGCTGCGATGTCCGATCTCCCGCCCGAGCTGACCCGTCCGCCGCGCCCGACGACGTGGCGCGAGCGGCTCCTGTCGTTCGCCGAATCGCTCGACATGACGCCGGCGCGGCTGCTGGTGGGTGGGGCGGCGGTCGTCGTGCTGTCGGTGGTGGGGTGGCGGCTGCTCGACGCACCGCCGCCTCCGGTCGAGATGGAGCTGCCGATGACGACGACGACATCCGGCTCGGCGGGCTCGGCGGGCTCGGCGGGCTCGGCCGTGCCCGGCACGACGGTCGACGTGGCGGAGGAGGTGGTCGTCCACGTCGCCGGCGCGGTGGCGAAGCCGGGAGTGCAGCGCCTGCCGTCGGGGTCACGGGTGGTCGACGCGGTCGACGCCGCGGGTGGGGCGGTGCCGGACGCCGACGTGGGCCGGGTCAACCTGGCTGCCCTGCTGGACGACGGCCAGCAGGTCTACGTGCCGACGGTGGGCGAGGCGGCGCCGGCGGTCGGCGGCAGCGGTGACCCGGCCGCGCCGTCGGGGCCGGTGCACCTCAACTCGGCCTCGGTCGACCAGCTCGACGAACTGCCGGGGGTCGGTCCGGCGATCGCCCAGGCCATCGTCGACCACCGCGAGACGCACGGTGACTTCACGTCCGTCGAAGACCTCCTCGACGTCCGCGGCATAGGCCAGTCCAAGCTCGAAGACCTCCGCCCCCTGGTCGCGCCATGACCCTGCACCCCTCCACCGACCGCTGGGCCATGGCGATCGCGATCTCCACCGCAACGGGCGCCTGGCTCGGCACCACACCCCCACGCTGGCTCCCCCCTCAAGCCCTCACCCTCGCCGTCCTGTCCGGCGTGGGGCTCACTCTCACGGCTCTGGCTGCTACCCGTGGGGGTCGGGCGAGGTGGTGGGTGGGGGTGGGCCTTTGCGTGTGCTTCGGGCTTGCAGGCGTGGCGGGGGTGTTGGGGCAGCGGGCCGTGGCGGGGCTCGTGCCGCCGGGGGAGGGGCGCGTGCGGGCGGAGATGACGTTGGTGAGCGATCCGGCGCCGCTGCCGCGGGGTGGTGTGCGGGCGGAGGCTCGCTACCGCGGCAAACGGGTCGCCCTGATCGCGTTCAGCTCGGCCGCTGCGGCGCTGGACGATCGGCTCGCCGGTGAGATCGTCGTGGTCGACGGGACGGTCGGGCCGCCGGGCACGTTCGAACGGCGGCTGCGGCACCGGCACCTGGCCGGGCGGCTGGAGGTCGACTTCGTCATGGGATGGCGCCCCGGCCACGGAGTCTTCGACGCCGCCAACGACGTGCGCCGGGCGTTGGAGCGCGGCGCCGAGTCCCTGCGCCCTCGTGAACGGAGCCTGTTCCTCGGGCTGGTCATCGGCGACGACCGCTTCCAACCCGCCGACCTGACCCTGGCGTTCCGGGAGGCCGGCCTGTCGCACATGACGGCCGTATCAGGCCAGAACGTGGCCTTCGTCCTGGCGGCCGCGGCACCGGTCCTACGGCGGTTGCGGCTGGCGCCCCGGCTGCTGCTCACGCTGGGCCTGCTGGCGGCGTTCGCCCTGGTCACCCGCGGCGAACCCTCGGTCTTGCGTGCCACCGGCATGGCGGCGGTGGCGGCGTACGGTGCCGCCGTCGGTCGGCCGACGTCGGGGCTCCGGGCCCTCGCCACCGCGATCACGGCGTTGGTGCTCTGCGACCCGCTGCTGGTCACGTCCCTGGGCTTCCGGCTCTCGGTGGCGGGAGCGGCGGGCATCCTGGTCGCCGCCCGGCCGATCGAGCGGGTCCTGCCCGGGCCCGGGTGGCTGCGGTCGCCGCTGGGAGTCACGCTGGCGGCTCAGCTGGCGGTGGCGCCGCTCCTGATCTCCGCCTTCGGTTCGGTGGCGGTCGCCTCGGTGCTGACGAACCTGCTCGCCGCTCCGGCTGCCGGTCCGGTGATGGCCTGGGGCCTGGTGGCGGGCCTCCTCGCCGGGCTGCTGGGCGGTCGGGCCGCGGTGCTGCTCCACCTGCCGACGCGGGCGCTGCTGGCGTGGATCGAACGGGTGGCCGTCGCCGGAGCCCGGTGGCCGCTCGGGCGGATCGGCGGGCGGGAGCTGGGGATCGTTGCCGTGTTCGCCGTGGTGGCGCTGCTCGTCCGCCGGTTCGGGTCGCGTCGCCGAGAAATTTCTCCCGACGTCGCTCCGGCGGGCCCTTGACTGTCATAGGGAGCCAGTACCTTCACGAGCGATGACGGTTTCTCCTGCGCCACCGCTTCCCGACGTGTCGCTCAGCCTCCAGCTGGGCAGCCGGAGCGTCGACCTCGCCACCCGGGCGGTGGTCGTCGCGGTCGTGCCCACGCCCCGGTTCGGCCGCGAGGCCGAGGTGCTCGCGGGGGTGCGGGCGGCCGCTCTGGCCGGCGCTGATGTCGTCGAGGTCCCGGCGGAGTCGCGGCTGCTGGGCCCGGCGGCGGCGAGCGGCGAGCTGCCCATCGCCGCGCAGGCCACCTCGCCCGAGGCAGCCCGGGCGGCCTGGTCGGCAGGTGCTCGGCTCCTGCTCGTTCCGGCCGCCGACGTCGACGCGGTCGAGTCCGGACAGGGGGTCGACGACGAGTGGCAGGTGGCAGTCCTGGTCACCACGGCGCAGGAGGGCCGCGATCGCGTCGGGCCCGTGCCGGTGGCGCTCGACACGGCGGCGTACGACCGGGTCGACGCCGTGTCGGAGGAGTCGCTGGCGCTGGCGGTCGGCGTGCGGCTGGTCCGGACCACCGACGTGCGTCGCACCCGCCGGGTCGTCGCGGTCATGGCGCACCTGCTGGAGGCCCGGCGATGAGCGTCAAGGAGGCGCCCGTCTACCTCGTGAAGGGCAGCGACGAGGTCATCGCCCGCGACGCCGTGCGCGACGTCATCCACGCGCTGGTGGGCGACCGCGATGCCAGCCTGACCGTCGAGGAGGTCGGTCGGACCCAGCACCAGCCGTCCGACGCCGGCTCACCGACGCTCAACGCCCTCGTCGACGCGGCGCAGACACCGCCGTTCCTCACCGACCGCCGGGTCGTCGTGGGGCGCGACCTCGACGTCTTCACCCGGGCCGATCAAGTCGCCCCGCTCGTCGCCTACCTGGCCGACCCGCTACCCACCACGTTCCTGGTGCTGGCCTGGTCGGGCGGGCGCATCCCCAAGTCGGTGGTCGACGCCGTGAAGGCCTGCAAGGGCGAGCAGATCGACACCAGCCCGGGCCGGAAGGTCGCCGAGTGGGTCTCCGAGCAGCTGACGAAGTCCGGGCTGAAGATCGACGCTCCGGCGCAGAAGCGGTTGGTCGACTGGCTGGGCGACGATCCCCAGCGGCTGGTGGGCCTCGTGGAGACGCTGGTCGGCAGCTATGGCCCGGGTGCCCGTGTGGGGATCGACGAGATCGAGCCGTTCCTCGGCCAGGCGGGGGGCATCCCACCGTGGGAGCTGAGCGATGCGATCGACCGGGGCGACATCCCGGGGGCGCTCGGCAAGCTGCACCGGATGCTCGACGGCGGGGATCGCCACCCGCTGCAGATCATGGCCACGCTCCACGGCCAGTACGCCCGGATGCTGGCGCTCGACGGCGCCTCGGTGTCGGGGGAGAAGGACGCCGCCGCGCTGCTCGGGATGAAGGGCTCCACGTTCCCGGCCCGCAAGGCGCTCAACCAGGCCCGCAAGATGGGCCACGACCGCGTCGTCCGCGCCGTCGACCTGCTCGCCACCGCCGACCTCGACATCCGCGGCGGCAAGGCCTGGCCCGAGAACCTGGTGATGGAGGTCCTCGTCGCCCGCCTCACCCAACTCAGCCGCTGACCACCCGTCCCGCCCGGCCGTCGTTCGGGCCGGGGGTCGGGGCGAAGGGCGACGCGTCAGTCGGTCGTTGCGCGGCTGACGGTGGCGATCAGGCGGGACTTGCGGCGGGCGGCCTGGTTCTTGTGGATCACGCCCTTGGCAGCCGCGGTGTCGATCCGCTTGACCGCGGCGCGCACCTTGTCGGCGGTGTCGTCGGCTCCCGCCTCGGCGGCGTCGACGGCGACGCGGACGCGGGTCTTCAGCTCGGAGCGGACGGCCTTGTTGCGCTCTTGGCGCTTCTCGTTCTGCTTGTTGCGCTTGATCTGGCTCTTGATGTTGGCCACGCTGACCCTTTGCTCCTGGCGATAGCGGAAATTGGCCTGGTTACGGCCGGGACAGGCTAGCTGTGCGTCCGGCTCACTGTCACACCTAACCTTGACCAACCCGGCTCACGCCCCCATCCGATCGGCCCCATGGAACTGTCGCGCATCCGCAACATCTCGATCATCGCCCACATCGACCATGGCAAGTCGACCCTCGCCGACCGCCTGCTCGAGATCAGCGGTGCCGTCGATCCCCGGGAGATGCGTGAGCAGTACCTCGACTCGATGGACCTGGAGCGGGAGCGCGGCATCACGATCAAGCTCCAGTCGGTCCGCCTCGACTACGCCGACCACGTCCTCAACCTCATCGACACCCCGGGCCACGTCGACTTCGGCTACGAGGTGTCCCGCTCCCTGGCCGCCTGCGAGGGCGTGATCCTGCTGGTCGACGCCGCCCAGGGCATCGAGGCCCAGACCCTGGCCAACTGCTACCAGGCCCTCGAGCACGACCTCGAGATCGTCGCCGCCCTGAACAAGATCGACCTCCCCGCCGCCGACCCCGACCGCTACGCCGCCGAGATCGAGAAGGTCCTCGGCATCCCCACCGACGAGATCCTGCGGATCAGCGCCAAGACCGGCGAGGGCGTCGCCGGGCTGCTCGACGCCGTGATCGAGCGGGTGCCCCCGCCGACCGGTGACTTCGACGCACCGCTCCAAGCCCTCATCTTCGACTCGCACTACGACGCCTACCGAGGGGTCGTGTCGTCGGTGCGGGTCATGAACGGCGTGCTCGCCACCGGTGCCCGGCTGCGGTTCATGCAGGCCGGCGCCATCCACGACGCCGACGAGATCGGCGTGCGCAACCCCGAGAGCACCCCGGTCGCCACCCTCGGCCCCGGCGAGACCGGCTACCTGATCGCCGGCATCAAGGACGTCGCCGAGGCCCGCTCCGGCGAGACCGTCACCCTCGCCACCCGTCCCGCCGAGGCCGCGCTCGACGGCTACCAGGACCCCAAGCCGATGGTGTTCTGCGGCCTCTACCCGATCGACGGCGACCAGTTCGGCGACCTGCGGGAGGCGCTGCAGAGGCTGCGGCTCAACGACGCCAGCTTCACCTACGAGCCCGAGACGTCGGGCGCCCTCGGCTTCGGCTTCCGCTGCGGTTTTCTCGGCCTGCTGCACATGGAGATCATCCGGGAGCGCCTGGAGCGCGAGTTCGACCTGAGCCTCATCGCCACGTCGCCGTCGGTGGCCTACCGGGTGCACACCATCGACGGGGACGAGATCGAGGTCGACAACCCCTCGGAGATGCCGTCGGCGCAGGAGATCGACCACATCGAGGAGCCGTTCCTCACCTGCACCATCCTCACGCCCACCACCTACACGGGCACGCTGATGGAGCTGTGCCAGTCGCGGCGCGGCGAGATGATCAAGCTGGAGTACCTGTCCACCGAGCGCATCGAGCTCGTCTACCGGGTGCCGCTGGCCGAGGTCGTGCGCGACTTCTTCGACCAGATGAAGTCACGCACCCAGGGCTATGCCAGCCTCGACTACGAGCCCTCCGGCTACGCCCGCTCCGACCTGGTCAGGGTCGACGTGCTGCTCAACGCCGTCGCTGCCGACGCGTTCAGCGCCATCGTCCACCGCGACAAGGCCTACGACTACGGCCGGCGGATGACCGAGAAGCTGCGGGAGCTGATCCCGCGGCAGATGTTCGACGTGCCCATCCAGTCGGCCATCGGCGGGCGCATCATCTCCCGGGAGACGGTCAAGGCGAAGCGCAAGGACGTGCTCGCCAAGTGCTACGGCGGCGACATCACCCGCAAGCGCAAGCTCCTCGAACGTCAGAAGGAGGGCAAGAAGCGGATGAAGTCGATCGGGCGCGTCGAGGTCCCCCAGGAGGCGTTCATCAGCGCCCTCCGCCTCGACGACTGAGCGAGCAGGCGCTCCCGGCCTCTACCAGCGAGTTGGCACTCGGTAGACTCGACTGCCAGATGCTCGACGACCGCAAGGCCGCGATCCTCCGGGCCGTGGTGGAGGAGTACATCGAGACGGCGCAACCCGTCGGCTCGGGTCACGTCGCGTCCGCTCCCGGGGTCGACGTGTCGTCCGCCACGATCCGCAACGAGATGGCGCAGCTCGAGGCCGACGGCTACCTGCTGCAGCCCCACACGTCGGCCGGACGGGTGCCCACCGAGAAGGGCTACCGGTTCTTCGTCGACCACCTGCGCAGCCCCGTCCGCCTGCCCGGCGCCTCCGCCGAGCAGGTCAAGGCCTTCTTCCAGCGGGCCCACGGCGAGATGGAGCAGATGCTGGTGGCGACCGGGCGGTTGCTGTCGAACCTCACCGACCTGGCGAGCGTGGTGGTGTCGCCGTCGTCCGTCGAGGCGACCATCCGCTCCGTGCAGCTGGTGGGCCTGACCGGGTCGGCGGCGCTGGTCGTGCTGGTGCTCAGCGACGGCACGATCGAGAAGCACGCCGTGGAGCTGCCCGGGGGCGTGGGCGACGAGCGGCTCGGTGCCGCCACCGCGCACCTGGCATCGCAGCTGCAACACGCGCCTCGGTCGTTGATCCCGGCTGTACCGGCGACCGGCGACGAGGCCACCGACCAGCTGGTCGACCGCACGCTCGAGGCGCTCTCGGGCCAGGAGCGGCGCACGGAGATCGACCACGTCTACGTCGGTGGCGCCGCCCGGGTCGCACAGGCGTTCGACGCCATCGAGACGGTGCGGTCGGTCCTGGGCATCCTCGAGCAGCAGTACGTGGTGGTGACGCTGCTGCGCGACGTGCTCGATCGGGGCCTCCACGTCGCCATCGGGTCCGAGACGGGGGTCGCGCCCCTGGCGGAGTGCGCCCTCGTGGTGGCGCCGTACGAGATCGAAGGTGAGCGCTTGGGCACCATCGGGGTCCTCGGACCGACGAGGATGAACTACCCGCAGGCGCTGGCCGCCGTTGCGGTCGTCAGTGACCGGTTGTCCGACCGATTGGCCGAGGGTTAGAGAAGAGAGCTGTGGCGACTGACTACTACGAGTTGCTCGGTGTGGGCCGCAGCGCCTCGCCGGACGAGATCAAACGGGCCTACCGCAAGCTCGCCCGGCAGCTGCACCCCGACACGCGGCCCGACGACCCCGAGGCAGAGGCACGGTTCAAGGAGATCTCACTCGCCTACGAGGTGCTGTCCGACCCCGAGAAGCGCCGCCGCTACGACCAGCTCGGCCCCGAAGGGGTCAACGGCCCGAACGTGGGCGACTTCATGGGCGGCAGCTTCAACGACATCTTCGAGGCGTTCTTCGGCGGCAGCCCGTTCGGCGGCCGGGGTCGCGGTCCGTCCGGGCCTCCCCGCGGCGCCGACATCGAGGTGGTGGTCGACCTCGACTTCGAGGACGCGGTGTTCGGCTGCAAGCACAGCGTCGTCGTGCAGACGGCCGTGCCGTGCGACGCCTGTGGAGCCACCGGCGCCGCCGAGGGCACCAAGGCCGTCACCTGCGTCGACTGCCGGGGCACGGGCCAGGTGCAGCGCGTCCGCCAGTCGTTCATCGGCCAGATGGTCACCACGTCGCCCTGCCCCCGCTGCAGCGGCTCCGGCGAGGTGATCGCCTCGCCGTGCTCGGAGTGCCGGGGCGAGGGCCGCAACCTCGACGAGCGCACCTACACGGTCGACATCCCCGCGGGCGTCGACACGGGCTCGACGCTGCGGCTGTCGGGTCGTGGCGCCGCCGGGCCCCGGGGTGGCGCCCCCGGCGACCTCTACGTCCACCTGCGGATCCGGCCGCACGAGTACATCCAGCGCGACGGCGTCGACCTCGTGTCGGAGGTGGAGGTGCCCTACACCCAGGCGGCGCTGGGCACCACGCTCGACTTCGACACGCTCGACGGGACCACCGAGCTGGAGGTGCCCCGGGGCACGGCGTCGGGCACGGTCTTCCGCCTGCGGGGCAAGGGCGTGCCGCACCTCGACCGCCGGGCCCGGGGCGACCTGCTGGTCACGGTGGTCGTCGAGGTGCCGACCGAGCTGGACGAGGAAGAGGAAGACCTGATCCGGCAGCTGGCCGAGCTGCGGGGCGACGACGTGGCGCCACCGCCGGCGGGGTTGATGTCCCGTCTCCGCTCGGCGTTCAAGTAGCCCCGTCCGGTCGACCGGTCGGATGCCCGACTTCACTCCCAGCTCCGCGAAGGCGCACGTGTTCGTCGACGACCTGGCGTCGCCGCAGCTGGGGGGCGACGACCAGCGGCACCTCCAGCGGGTGTTGCGCTTCGGGCCGGGCAGCGACGTGACGGCGGGCGACGGCGCCGGGCGCTGGCGGCCGTGCCGGCTGACGGCCGGCGCGGCCTTGGAGCCGATGGGGGACGTCGTCGTCGACGAGCGCCCCGACCCACCCGTCACGGTGGCCTTCGCCGTGGTGAAGGGCGACCGTCCGGAGCTGGTGGTGCAGAAGCTGACCGAGCTCGGCGTCGACCGCGTGGTGCCGTTCGAGGCCGAGCGCTCCGTGGCACGCTGGGACCCGTCCAAGGCGGCGCGCCAGGTCGAGCGGTTCCGGGCCATCGCCCGTCAGGCGGCGATGCAGTGCCGACGGACGTTCCTGCCGGATGTGGGCGAGCTCACGGACTTCGCTACGGTGGCGCAGCTTCCGGGGGCGACGATGGCCGAAGCGACCGGCGAAGCGCCCTCACTATCCGTGCGGACCGTTCTGGTCGGTCCCGAAGGGGGCTGGGGACCCTCGGAGCGGGGGTTTGGACTCCCTCTCGTCCGGCTGGGCGCGCACACCTTACGCTCCGAGACTGCGGCTATCACAGCAGGTGCGTTGCTCGTCGCAATCCGTAGCCACATCGTCGAACCCTCTATTGCGGCCCAGGTCAAAGGCCCGCACGGGACGTGATTGTTCGACCTATGGTCAGTGCGTAGAGTAGGCAACGTCCCACCGCGCGTTCCTGGGTGGGCGGGCGTAGGCCACCGCTTGAAATTCCCGCCGAGGTGGCCAGGAGGAACAGGATGGACAACGAGCTCGAAGCCGAGCGCGAGACAGGCTATGCCGTACGGGTTGGTGCCCGGCTCCGTGCGATTCGACGTCAGAAGCACCTGTCGCTTCAGGAAGTCGAAGCGGCGTCGGAGCACGAATTCAAGGCATCTGTGCTGGGTGCATACGAGCGAGGTGAGCGTGCGATCTCGGTCCCGAGGTTGCAGCGCCTGGCTCGCTTCTACCAGGTGCCGGTCGACCAGATGCTCCCCGCCGACGACGACTTCGGTGTCGGCCGAGCCGACGAGCAGGTCGTCGACCTGACGGAGCGGGCACGTGGTGCACGTCGTGACGATCGTCCCGTGACGATCGACCTCACGGCTGTGGAGCAGGTGCGGGGGCAGGAGGGCGAGATGATCGCCCGGTACCTGCGGATGATCCAGGTGCAGCGAGGGGACTACAACGGGCGGATGCTGACGATCCGTCGCGACGACCTTCGTGCCATCGCGTGCATCCTGGACTGTCATCCGGATCAGGTGCCGGCGCGTCTCAACAGCCTCGGGCTCAGCCTCGTCCGCTGAGGTGGTGTCGGTCCCCCTTGGCCAGCACGCCGGGCGGGGCGAGCAGTTCGGTGTCTACCTGCACGTGCCGTTCTGCACGACCCGTTGCGACTACTGCGCTTTCGCCACGTGGACCGATCGCCACCACCTCCAGAAGGACTACCTGGCTGCGTGCCGCACCGACATCGAGCGGTTGGTGGCCGGAGGGATGCCTCCGGCCACCTCCGTCTTCGTCGGGGGAGGCACGCCGTCGTTGATGCCACCGGCTGAGCTGGTCGAGGTCCTCGACCTGATCCCGCGCTCGGCCAACTGCGAGGTCACCGTGGAGGCGAACCCCGACACGGTCACCCCGGAGCTGGCCGACGTGTTCGCCAGCGGCGGTGTCACCCGCATGAGCCTCGGTGTCCAGTCGATGGTGCCGTCCGTGCTGGCCAGCCTGGGTCGCACGCACGATCCGGACAACGTCCGCCGATCCGTGGAGCTCCTGCGCTCGGCCGGCATCCCGACGTTCAACCTCGACCTGATCTACGGCGGGGCCGGCGAGACGCTGGACGACTGGCGGCGCACGCTGGACGCGGCGCTCGAGCTGGAACCGCCCCACGTCTCGGCCTACGCGCTCACGGTCGAGCCCGGGACGGCGCTGGCCGACGACGTCGCCCGGCACCCGGACGACGACGACCAGGCCGACAAGTACCTCGCCGCGTGCGACGCCCTCGAGGGCGCGGGCCTGGCCTGGTACGAGATCTCCAACTGGGCCCGACCCGGGCACGAGTGCCGCCACAACCGGCTGTACTGGTCGATGGGCGACTACCAGGCGGTCGGCTGCGCGGGGCACTCCCATCGGGCCGGCCGGCGGTTCTGGAACGTGCGGACCCCCGAGCGCTACATCGACGCCGTCGGACGCGACGTGTCGCCGGTGGCGGGGGACGAGAGCCTCGACGCCGACGGCCGTCGCCTGGAGGCGTTGCAGCTGGCGGTACGCACCCGAGCCGGGGTGCCGGCGAGCGCGCTGCCCGTCGACGAGCTCGACGGGTTGGTCGAGGTGGCCGGTGGGAGCGCCGGTCACGTACCTGACGACGGCGGGCGGCTGGTGCTCACGGTCCAGGGACGCTTGCTCGCCAACGAAGTGGCTCTGCGCCTCCGTTAGGCGCTCCGGCCCAGGCCGGGGAGGGTCTTGGTGTGCGCGGGGTCGCGGACGCGAGACTCTCCGCCCGTGCCGTTCCACCCCCTGGTCGAAGAATGGGATGCGGGCCTCACCGCCGGTGATCCGCTCGGCTTCCCCGGCTATGCGGCGCGCCTTGCCGACCTCGACGGCGAGTCGGTCAGGACCGGCTGCACCGAGCACTACGCGTTCGTCGAGAGCCGCTTCGACGTCCACGGCGGGACCATCGGAGCGGCCGCGGGGGAGAAGGTGGTGCGGGCCTACGACCGGGCGGTCGACCGTCGGCTCCCCATGGTGGTGTTCACCCGCACCGGCGGCGCCCGCGTGCAGGAGGGCATGGTCGCCCTGGCCCAGCTCGGGCGCACGGCGGCGGCGGCGCAGCGGCACTCGGCCGGTGGGCTGCTGTCCCTCGGGGTCTACGGCTCGCCGACGACCGGCGGCGTCTTCGTCTCGTACGCCTCGCTGGTCGACCTGCGGGCTGCCCACCCGACGGCCACGATCGGCTTCGCCGGGCCCCGGGTGGCCGAGGAGGCGCTGGGCACGAGCCTGCCGGCGGGGTCGCATTCGGCGCAGTCGCTCTACGACATCGGACTGCTCGACGAGCTGGTGCAGCCGGGCGAGGAGGCGGCGTGGGTGGAGGTGGCGCTGGGCCTGCGCGAGCAGGGCCTGCCGACGCGTCCGCTGCCGGCCGTCGACGATCCGGGTGTGGACGGCGCCTGGGGTGAGGTGCTGCGGGCCCGGGCCGTCGGGCGCCCGACGGGGATCGACCGGGCGGCGCGTCTGTGCTCGTCGTGGCTGGAGCTCAACAGCGGCGATCGGACGGTGCGGGCGGGGCTGGGCGTCGTCGCCGGTCGGCGCTGCGTCGTGGTCGCCACCGACCGCTACCACGCCGACGGTCGGCCGACCCCCGAGGGCTACCGGCTGGCCCAGCGGGCGTTCGCCTTCGCCGGGCGGGTCGGGTTGCCCGTGGTGACGCTGGTCGACACCCCCGGTGCCGACCCGTCGCCCGAGGCCGAGCTGAACGGGATCGGGTTGGAGATCGCCCGCACCTTCGCCGCCATGGCCGCCTGCCCGACCCCGATCGTCTCGGTGTGCGTCGGGGAGGGCGGCAGCGGGGGAGCGTTGGCGCTGAGCTGCGGTGACCGGCTGCTGATCTCCGAGCACGCCGTGTTCTCGGTGATCGGGCCCGAGGGCGCCGCTGCCATCCTCGAACGGGACGCGGCCAAGGCTCCCGAGGTGGCCGAGCGCCTCAAGCTGACTGCCCGTGACCTGAAGGAGCTCGGCATCGTCGACGACGTGATCGGCGACGGCCAGGACGCCCTCGACGCCGCGGTGGCCGCGGCCCTCGACACCGCCGTGGTGGGCGATCGGGAGCGTCGCTTCGCGGCGGCGACGGATCGTTGGCTCCACGTCACACCCCCGATCCGGAGGTCGCCGGCTTAGGCAGCGTCAGCACCTGGCCGGGGAACAGCAGGTCGGGCTGGTCGGGGACGGCGAGCCGCACGCGGTTGGCGGCGATCAGCTGGTGCCAGTAGGCGTCGAGCGCCGCACCGTCGCCGACCATGTCCTCGGCGATCGACCAGAACGAGTCACCCGACTCGACGACCCAGATCTCGTCGTCGTCCGCCCCCGCCACCGGCACCGACGGCTGCCCCGACGCCGGGGCGGTCGTCGTCGGCAAGGGCTCGAGCAGCCGCATGGTGGCCGTCGCCTTCGGCGTGGTGGCCGGAGCCGCCGTCGTCGGAGGGCCGGTGCCCGGCGTCGTGGTGTCGGGTGGCGGTGCGAGCAGGGTCATCGTGGCGGTGGCGTGGGAGGGCGCGGGTGGGAGGAGCACCATGGTGGCCGTCGACTGGCCTGCCAGGTCCTCGTGCCCGGCGAGCACCTTCACGGCCGGCAGGATGCTGGCTCCGGCGGGGGTGCCGCCGGTCCAGAGGATGGATCCGGCGGCCAGGCCGAACCCGGCGCCGCTGGCGAGGGTCCGGCGGAGCACCGTGGGGAAGGCCCGAGTGGCCAGGGCGTGCAGCCAGCGGTAGCCGAGGGCTTCGGCGAGGGCCTGGAGCCCTGTGGCCAGCAACAGGTAGCCGCAGAGGGACTGGGCCGCGAGGCGGACCAGCGCCATCGCCAGCGGGACCGGCGCGGTGGTGGCCGTCCAGTCGGCGACGGCAGCGGCCGAGCCCAGCGGGACGTCGAGGGTGCCGCCTCCCGTGCGACCCAGCAGGACCAGCCCGGCAGCCGGCAGCACCGGCGCCACGATGCGACCGGGCCTCATCTCGGCACCTCGACCGTCCGCCGCTCGCCGCCCGGCATCTCGACGGTGAGCTCGGGGCAGGGCTCGTCGCCGGACGACGCACCGATCTGGTCGGCCCCGGGGACCGAAGCCGCGGCCTCGACCTCCAGCGGGCCGGAACTGTCGGCCCAGGCAGGGAAGACGAACACGTCGCCCGTCGCCCGCTGGTAGACCGCAGGCGTCGCCCGGCCGTCGCAGTCCCAATCGCCGATGGCGATCGAGTCGTCGGCACCGGCGACCGCCCAGCGTTGGTCCTCCACCTGGACCACGCCGTCGACGATGCGGACGCCGTCGTCGCAGCCGTCACCGTCGATGTCGGCGACCACCAGGTCGGCGTCGGCCGCCGCGGCCGCCGCCTGGCAGCTCGTCGGTGGTGCTGCACTGGACGCGGCGCGTGCCGCCGGGCGCCCTGCCTGCAGCAGCAGGGCCCCGGCGACGACCGCGCCCACTCCGACGACGGCGGTAGCCAGCACGACCCGCGGAAGGGAGCGTTCCCGGGTCGGTGGACGTCGCTCCATCGACGGTGGACGACGTGGCGGATGGCGGTCGGTACGGACCGCCGGCCACGGTCGGTCGGCGAACACGTCGTCGTCCTGGGCCGACCGCTGGTCGCCGAACAGCGGGTCGACGTCGCTCGACCGCTGGTCGTCGAACGCACCGGGGCCGCGCAATCCGCCTCGTTCCGCGGCCTCGGCCGCCGCCACGAAGGCGTCGGCCTCGGCCTCGGCATCCGAGCCACTGCTGCCGCCGTGGCCGTCGTCGTCCGCCGCGACCGGCTCGGTCGGATCGTCGGCGCGGAGGGCGAGGAGGTGTGCCAGCGGCTCCGTGCGGTCCTCCGCCGGGTCGGCGGCCGGGGGCACCGACAGCCGCTCGGTCGCCTCGCCTGGCGACCGGGTGAACCCCGAGCCGGCTCGCGGCGAGGTCGGCAGCGCCGCTCCGGGGACCGCAGCCAACAGCGCCGCGGCCATCGTCCGGGCCGAGGGCCGACGGTCGGCCACCTCGTCGTTCGCACGTCGCACCACGTCGTCGAGCGCCCGCCGGTCGGCGACGTCGCCCCGTCGCCAGAGCGGCCAGCGGGGCTCCGACGGGGCGATGCGGTCGACCAGGTCGGCGACCACGCGCCCCAGCGCCAGGACGTCGTCGGCGGGCGTCTGGTCGCCCGGTGGGGCGAAGCCGCACAGCCGGGGGCGTCCGTCGGCACCGACCAGCACGTGGCTGCCGTCGAGACGGCCGTGGACCACGTCCATGTCGTGCAGGTCGCCCACGGTCGCCGCGATCGCCGCCGCCAGGCCGGCCGTCTGTCGCAGGTCGCCCCGCCAGCGGTCGACCGGATCGCCGGCGTAGCGCAGCCACAGCTCACCCGCCGCGAGCAGCTCCTCCACGTCGTCCGGCCGCACCACCGCCACGACACCGGGATGGCCACAACGCTGCAGGAGCTCGGCCTCGTAACGGAGCGCCGTCCGCTCGTCGGTCGTACGGGCGGACTTCACCGCCACCGCTCCGCCCTCGTCCGTCGCCACTCTCACTCGTGCGCTCATGACGCCTGAGGATACTGAGGAGCGTGAAAGATGTCGAGAGGACTTGAAGAAAAATAAGAGTTATCAGGGAGATACGGCGGTTGCCGAGGCGGTGGCGGTCACCGTGGTTGCGTCGGGTGTTCCCGGCATGACGGCGGTGAACAGGTAGTCCGCTCGCAGCGTGACGCTCACCTCGACCGTCTCCCCGTCGACCTCGACCCGGGGAGGACCGGCCAGGTGCGGTGCCAGCTGGCTGGCCGCGACCGTGCGGGCCACCACTCGCCGGGCCGCCGCCGGCTCGACGTGGAACACCCCCGACCGCAGTGCCACCGGGTCGGCGCCCGCGGTCACGGCGTCGTTGGCGGCCGACGCCGCCACGTCGAGGGCCTGGCGCTGCCGCAGGTGGACCAGCGACATGTCGACGGCGATCGACGCCAGCACCAGCAGGATCAGCAGGCAGGCCGGCACGAGGATCAGCACGCTGCCCCGATCCGAGCGATCCCGGTCTCGGCGGACTCGGAGACCCCGCCTCAGCACGACGCCTCACCCGGGACGCCGTCGCGGAACGGATCGACCAGCTCGCTGTGCTGCGCCGACACGTCGAACCCGTCGCCGAAGCCGCCGATCCAGGGGACGGACAGCGCCGGCACCTGGTAGGAGGCACTGAACGTCACCCGGGCACAGCGCACGTAGCCGTCGGACGAAGGGTGCTCCAGCCCGACCAGCCCGATGTCGGCGCGAGCGGCGTCGCGCCCGTGCGCGGCGATCGCCGCGAGCCCCGCAGCCGTCGCCTCGTCCGCGGCCAGCGAACCACCTCCGGCGTCGGTGACCGGGGCCTCGACGTAGGCCCGGGCCGCCTCCCGCGCCGCCGCGTTCACCGCCAGCTTGGCGTCGATCACGCTCCACGCGTTGGCCACGATCAGCGCACCGACCACGAAGACCAGCAGGCCGATCGGCAGGGCCTCCGCGCCGCCGACGACGCCCTCGTCGCCACCGCTGCGGTCGAGCCGGGACATGCGCACGCGCCCGATGCGGCGCCCCTGGATGCGCTGGGCGGTGAGCTGCCAGCCCGCCACCTCGACCGTCTCGCCCTCGACGGGCACGTGGCTCAACCGGCTGTAGACCAGCCCGCCGACCGTGTCCCAGTCGCCCTCCGGTAGATGCGCGTCGAGCAGGTCGTTGACCTCGGCCAGCGGCGTGCGACCCCGCACCAGGGCGCCGCCGCCGGGCAGCGGCTCGATCATCGGGTCCTCGACGTCGTACTCGTCCACGATCTCGCCCACCAGCTCCTCGATGATGTCCTCGAGGGTCACCAGGCCGGCGGTGCCGCCGTACTCGTCGACGACGATCGCCATGTGGAACTGGTTCTGCTGCATCTCCCGCAGCAGCTCCGGCAGCCGCTTGGTCTCGGGGACGAACGTCGCCGGGCGCAGCATCTCGGACACCGGGCGGTCCTGGAGGCCGTCGCGCTCCGCCCGCATGAGGTCCTTGGCGTAGACGAGGCCGACGACGTCGTCGATGGTGCTGCCGCAGGCTGGCAGGCGGCTGTAGCCGTTGAGCAGCATGACCTCGACCACGTCGGCGGCGCGGAAGTCGGCCTCGACCGTGACCATGTCGGGGCGGGGCACCATCACCTCGCGCGCGACGGTGTCGCCGAAGTCGATGATGGAGTCGACCAGCGCCCGCTCCTCGACATCGATGCGTGCCTCGCCGGTGCCGGTGCCAGAACCCGGGGGCCGTGCCGCCGTGCCGCCGAGGCGGACGTTCGCCACGCTCGCGGCGACGAATCCGCCGGCCACGCAGAGCAGGGCCGCGACGAACTCCCCGGGTCTCCCGTAGGCCACGCCCGCCAGGCCGACGATCGCCGCCGCCCCCGCGACGGAGCCGCCGAGAACTACGAGCAGGGTCGGGTGGGGTAGTGCCGGCCTCCGCACGAACGGCTCACTGGTTGCGGTGGAACTGGTCGAGAAGCTCGCGCTCGCGAGCCTTCATGCGCGCCGCCTCGTCGTCCTCCGCGTGGTCGTAGCCGAGCACGTGCAGCACGCCGTGCACCACCAGCAGGGCCATCTCGTCGTCGGCCGTGGTGGAGTGCTCCGGCGCCTGGCGGGCCGCGACCGCGGGGCACAGGACGACGTCGCCCAGCAGCAGGGGGGCATCATCGCCGTCAGGATCGGTGCGGTCAGGGCCGGTGCTGCCGGCATCGGGCCAGCGACCGATCGGACCGGTCTCGTCGATCGGGAAGGCCAGGACGTCGGTCGGCCCTGTCTTCTCCATGAACCGCTCGTTGAGCTCCGACATCGCCAGCTCGTCGACGAACAGCAGCGACAGCTCGGCGTCGCCCTCGACCCCCTCGGCGATCAGCACCTCGTGGGCCAGGAGCACCCAGCGGTCGACCTCGACCGGGCTCTGGTCCTGCTCGTCGGCGCCGAACACCTGGACCTCGCCCTCCTCGGGCCCCCGGCGCCGGGGGCGTCGGGAGAACGGCGGGCCCTCCCCGTCGTCACCGGGACGACCGCGGTCGGAGAGAGGGCCGGTCACTTGTCGGCCTTGGGCGCCGTGGTGTCGGCCCGCTCGTAGGCGTCGACGATGTCCTGGACGATCCGGTGCCGGACCACGTCCTTCGACGTCAGGTGGACGAACGCGAGGCCGTCGATGCCGGCGAGCACCTTGTCGAGGCCGGTCATGCCGCTGCGGCCGACCGGGAGGTCGACCTGGGTCATGTCGGCGGTGACGACCGCCCGTGATCCGAAGCCGATGCGCGTGAGGAACATCTTCATCTGCTCGGGCGTGGTGTTCTGGGCCTCGTCGAGGATGATGAAGCTGCGGTTGATCGTGCGGCCGCGCATGAACGCCAGCGGCGCCACCTCGACCATGCCGCGCTCCAGCAGCCGCTGCGCGCCCTCGGGCTCGACCATGTCGAACAGGGCGTCGTAGAGCGGGCGGAGGTAGGGGTCGATCTTCGCCGCCAGGTCGCCGGGTAGGAAGCCGAGGCGCTCGCCGGCCTCGACCGCGGGACGGGTGAGGATGATCCGGTCGACCGACTTGGCCTGCAGCGCCTGCACCGCCATGGCCACCGCCAGCCACGACTTGCCCGTGCCTGCGGGGCCCACGCCGAAGGTGATGACGTTGCCGCCCATGGCGTCGACGTAGCGCTTCTGGCCGCTCGACTTGGGCCGGACGCTGCGCCCTCGGGAGGCCCGCAGCACCTCGGAGGTCAGGACTTCGGAGGGTCGTTCGTCGGAGCGGACCATCTCGATCGTTCGTGTCACGCTGGCCGGCTCCAGTCGATGGCCTTGTTCCAACAGCAGGACCAGCTCCTCGAAGAGGTGGCCGACGCGCGGCGCCTCTTCGCCCGCGATCGCGATCTCGTTGCCTCTGACGTGGATCTCCACACCCTCGAAGGCGGACTCGACCACCCGCAGAAGCTCGTCTCGGTGGCCGAGGAGATCGGCCATGAGATGGTTGCCGGGAACGGAGATCTTGATCTGCGTGCTTGTCACCGCGGCGCAAGCCTAGAGGGTGGCCGCAGGCCCGCGCTCGCTCTCACGTCCGTTTTCAGCGCGCTCCGTACCCTTCTGTTCCGATGCGGCGTGGTCTGGGAGAGTTCCGGGTGTGAACGACCCGTACGATCCGCTCGGCGGACTGCCCGATGCCGAGCACCTGGAGGGTCTGTCGGGCCTGCTGGGGGAGGGGTTGGCGCGGCGGTTGGAGCGCTGGGCGGCGGACGCCCGCATCGACGAGGCGGCACGTCGGCGGGCCCGGGAGCGCTGGTTGGAGCAGCAGGCGCGGGAGGAGGCGACGTTGCTCGGCATCCTGGCCGACCTCGCCGAGCGGGGCACGGTGGTGACGCTGCAGCTGCGATCGGCACGGCCTCGCCGGGGGCGGGTGCGGCTCATCGGCGCCGACTTCGTGGCGCTGGCGCCGGTGGGCGACGTCGACGGTCGTGGTGGCGAGGTGCTGGTCGCCATGCGGGCCGTGGTGGCGGTGGGGACCCAGCCCGGGGAGCCGGTGTCGATCGGCGACCGGTCGGTCCGCAGCCGGATGACCCTCACCGAGGTGGTCATCGGTCTCGCCGGCGACCGGGAGCGTGCGGTTCTGGTGCTGGCCGGGAGCGAGGAGGTGGTGCGGGGGACGCTGTGGTCGGTCGGTCAGGACGTGGTGGTCGTGCGCGTCGACGGCGAGGCGATCGCGGCCACCGTGTACGTCCCGCTCGACGCGATCAGCCAGCTCACGATCGACTGAGGCGTCAGGCGACCTTCGCGGGGCGCGCGGCCCGCTCCCGCCGCCGGATCACTCGAAGGTCCGCCGTGCGGAAGCTGGCCACGCGGGTGCTCCACGAGTCGATGACGTCACGCCCGTTGCCGCAGCGGAAGAACGTGGTCATGGGCCCTTCCTGCTGGTACGCGTCGGCGCCCTCGATGACCTCGATCGTCTGGTCGTGGAGCGTGACCTCGAACTGCGGCATGTGCCGACGGTACGACGCCTGCCCTGTGAGCTACGAGAGGTGCAACTCTGTGGATCTCGAGGATTTGTCCACAGATCGCTGGGTTTTCGTCGGTAGGCGGGGTCAGGAGTCCTCGCGACTGACGGGTTCCGGGTACAGGTGCTCGAGCTCGCCGGGCTTGATGCGGGAGCTCTCGATGAAGGCTTCGACCTCGTGCGCGCGGAGTCGGATCACGCGTCCGAACCGGTACGCCGGCAGATCGCCGTGGTCGATGAAGCGATACAGCGTGCGTGGGGTGATGCCGAGCCGGCGAGCAGCTTCTTGCGTCGACAGCCACTCGGTCTCGTCGGAGCCCACGGACACTTCACTCGTGATGTCGTCGTCACCGCCGGAGACGCTCGCTGAGCTGACGGTTCCGACCTCGTCTGTGTTCACGAATCGGCAGATTACACGCCCGCTGTGTCGTTTGGGCGCCTTTCGATACAACTCTTTCGACAGTTCCGCAGATTACTTCGGTCGCACCCCGTGTGAGCAGGTCGAGCCCTTCGGATGACGTAGATTATTTTCAATTCCTTTGCGGGCTCTTCCATTCCCGGATTCCACTGCGTACTGTGGTGCTGCCACTCGTTTGAGTGGTGGACTACGACGAAGGTGCGGAACGCGGACGGCGGAGTGGGTGCGGACAGATGGTGCGGACTGAAGGTGTCCTCGGCAGAGGACGGTTCCTCGACGACGACGATGCGGGGTTGCGCGCTCGCCTGCGCACCACGAGTCGTGCCGTCCTGCCGAGCAGCAGGGCGCTCGTGGGTGCGCTGCTCCTGGCCATCTCCGGGGTGGCCACGTTCGCCGCGTGGCAGGGCGCGACGGGCGATGCGGGCGAGCCCTACGTGGTCGCCGGCCGGGCGTTGCGCCCTGGCGAGACGGTGACCGCGTCCGACGTGCGCCTGGTCGCCCTCGACCTTCCCGCCGCCGTCGCCGGCCAGGCGTTCCCCGACGTCGACGCCGTGGTCGGGCGTTCCACGTTCGGACCGGTCGGCGAGGGTGAGCTGCTCCAGACGGCCCAGCTCGGTGAGGTGGGGGAGAGCACGTCGCCGGTCGAGGTCGCCTTCTCCCTGCCACGTGACCGCCTGCTCGACGGCCGGCTGAGGCCGGGCGATCGGGTCGACGTGTTCGCGTCCGACGACGAGGCGACCACACAGATCGTGTCGAGAGCCCAGGTCGTGGCCCTCGACGAAGGCGCCGGCGGCTCCTTCACGACCGATGCCGAGATCGTCGTGACGCTCGGCCTCGCCGACGCCGCCGACCGGAGCCCGTTGATCCACGCCGTGCGGCGGGCCGAGGTGACCTTCACCCGCAGCCCGTCCGCCTCCGCTCGCGAGGAGGGTGACTGATGCCGTCGGGGCAGTACGTGGTGCTGGGCATGGCACGGCCGCAGGCGCCGTGGTTCGGCGACGTGGCGCGCTGGGCCAACTCCGGAGCGCTCCCGGTCGATTTTCTGATGGTTCTGAGCACGGAGGAGCTGTACGCCCGGCTGCGCTCGGGACGGATCTTCTCGGCTCTCCTGATCGACGCCGGGGTGTCCGGCTGCGATCGCGACCTGTTCGACCTGGCGGCGGGGGCCGGCTGTGCGGTGGTGGTGATCGACGACCTGCCGAACCGACGGTCGTGGGTCGAGCTCGGAGCGGCCGCGGTGCTGCCGCCGGCACCGGCGCGCGACGACGTGCTCGCCTCGCTGCGGGCCGTCGCCCGGCCGGTGCAACGGGTCGACGACGCGGAGCTGCGGGTGTCGCCCGCCGAGCCGCCGGGGTCCCGCCCGTCGTGGCGGGCCCCGCTCGTCGTCCTGACCGGCGCCGGCGGTACGGGGCGGTCCACGTTGGCGATGGCGCTGGCGGCGGGGCTGGCCTCGGATCCCCGTGACCGGGGAGCGGTCGTCCTCGCCGACGCCGCGCTCCACGCGCAGCAGCACCTGCTCCACGATGCGGGCGATGTGGTGCCGGGGCTGTCCGAGCTGGTGGAGGCGCATCGGTCGGGCGATCTCGACCCCGACCAGGTGCGTCAGACGTGCTTCGTCGTCGCCGAGAGCGGCTACGACCTGCTGCTCGGGCTGCGGCGGCAGCGCGACTGGGCGGCGCTGCGGCCTCGTGCCGTGGGCGCGGCGCTCGACGGGTTGCGGCGCTCGTACCGGGCGGTCGTGGTGGAGGTGGATGCCGACGTCGAGGGCGAGGCCGAGTGCGGCTCGGTCGACGTCGAGGAGCGCAACGTGCTGGCTCGCAGCTGCCTGACGGCGGCCGACGTCGTCCTCGCCGCGGGCGTTCCCGGCATCGGCGGCGTCCATTCGTTGCTGCGGGTGCTCGCCGACCTGCGTGAGCTGGGTGTCGAGCCCGGTCGGATCGTTCCGCTGGTCAACCGGGCGCCGCGCAACCCGCGGGCGCGGGCGGATCTGGTCCGGACCCTGGGCGCGCTGTCGAGCGGTGTGCTCGGCGGGGCCGAGCTGGCCAGCTCGCCGGTGTTCGTGCCGGAGCGTCGGCGGCTCGACGAGCTGCTGCGCGACGGTGCCGGGCTCCCGCCGGCGATGACGTTGCCGCTGGCCGCCGCGGTGCGAGCGGTGCTGGAGCGGGTGTCGGAGCACTCGGCTGCGGTTGCCGGGCCTGTGGCGGTGCCGCCGGGTTCGCTCGGCTCGTGGGCCACCCTCCCGACGGAGACGGCCGGATGAGTGCGGGCACCGACGATCGGCTGGTGGAGACGCCGTTGCCGTTGGCGGAGATCGAGCGTGCCGTGCAGGAGCAGGCCAAGCAGATCTCGTTGGAGGTGTCGGCGCCGGACGGCGAGCGGCGTCTGCGACAGCTGATCGACGACGAGGTGTCGCGGTGGGCCGACGAGCACCGCCGTGGGCATCGGGCGTTCGCCCTGCCCGACCCGGCGGCCGTGGCCGAGCGGGCGTTCCGGAACCTGGCCCGGTACGGCCCGCTCACGTCGCTGCTGGAGGACGACGACGTGTGGGAGGTGATGGTCAACGCCCCGGCGTCCATCTTCGTCCGCCGCCATCGCGGCAACTCGGGCTACCACGACGAGGTCTTCCACGACGACGCGCACGTCGCTCGCGTCCTGACCAAGCTGCTCGACGACAGCGACAGCGCCCACCGCAAGCTCGACCCGGCGGAGGGCCTGCAGGACGCCCAGCTCGACGACGGCGCCCGCGTCCACATCGTCCATGGCGACGTGGCCCGGGGCGGCCATGTGCTGGTCAACATCCGCAAGTTCACCGGCATCCCCTACAAGGACATCGGCGAGCTGGTCGAGCGGGGGATGTTGAGCGACGGGGTCGCCGCCTTCGTCAGGGCCTGCGTGCGGGCGCGATGCTCGATCGTGTTCGCCGGGCCGCCCGGTGCGGGCAAGACGACGTTGCTGTCCTGCGTCACGGCGCTGCTCGACCCGGCCCTGCGGGTGGTCGTGGCGGAGGAGGTGTTCGAGGCCGACGTGCCGCTGCCGAACGTCGCCCAGATGCAGACTCGCCCGTCCCGCGGCAACCGACCGGCGGTCGACCTGCGCCGTCTGGTCGCCGGGTTCCTGCGGATGGCGCCCGACGTGGCGATCGTCGGCGAGGTCCGGGATCGAGAAGCGCTGCCCCTCCTCTTGACGCTCTCGTCGGGGGTCACCGGCTACACGACCATCCATGCCGCCTCGGCCCGGCAGGCGCTGACCCGACTGCGCTTCGTCTGTCAGCTGTCCGACACGTCGACGGCGCTGCCGCTGGCCGCGCTGAACAGCCTGGTCAGCGAGAGCGTCGACCTCGTGGTCCACTGCGTGCGCTCGGCGTCCGGGCCGATCGTCAGCGAGGTCGTGGCGGTGGAGGACCAGGCCGGCGGTCCCGAGGCGACGCAGTTCACGGTCACCGACGTCTTCCGCCGCAGCGGTGCCGACCGGCCGCTGGTGTGGAGCGGCGACGTGCCGATCCGGGTCGGTCGCCGGCTCGCCGCGGCGGGCTACGACGTACGGCAGTTGCTGGGCGACGCGACGGGAGGAGACCCGTGGTGACTGGCCTGCTCCTGGCGTGCACGGCGTCGGCCGGCACCTACCTGATCTACACCTCGATCGCGTTCGGCTGGCGGGGCTTCGGCGGCGCCGCGTCGCGTCCGTCGGGATCGGGATCGTGGCAGGCGCGGGTGGCCCGCCTGCGCGACTGGATGGCGCAGGCGGGGCTCGCCGAGGTGCGGGTGCGGGATCTTGCCGTCGCCGTGGTCGGGGCAGGGCTGGCCGGCGGTTTCCTCGGGCTGGCGCTCTTCGGGTCGCCGTCACCGGCGATCGCCCTGGCGCTGGGCGGCGCCGCCTGGCCGGTCGCCGCGTGGCGGGGGCGACGACGATCGCTCCGCACCGCGGCGCAGGAGGCGTGGCCCCACATCATCGAGGAGATACGGCTGCTGACGTCGTCGGTGGGACGGTCGGTGCCGCAGGCGCTGTTCGAGGCGGGCCAGCGGGCTCCGTCGCAGCTGCGACCGGCGTTCGAGGCGGCGCACCGGGAGTGGGTGCTGTCGACCGACTTCGAGCGGACGACGGCGGTGCTCAAGGCGCGGCTCGCGGATCCGACGGCCGATTCCGCCTGCGAGACGTTGCTGGTGGCCCACGAGGTGGGCGGTGCCGACCTCGACCGGCGCCTCGAGGCCCTGGCCCGCGACCGGGTGATCGACGTGCAGGGCCGCAAGGACGCCGTGGCGAAGCAGGCGGGTGTCCGCTTCGCCCGTCGGTTCGTCCTGCTGGTGCCGTGCGGCATGGCGCTGGCCGGGATGAGCATCGGCACCGGTCGCGCCGCCTACCAGACGACCTTCGGGCAGGTGTTGGTCGTGCTCGGCCTCCTCTCGGTCGGCCTCTGCTGGGTCTGGGCCGGAGTGCTCCTTCGCCTCCCCGACGAGGAGCGAGTGTTCCAATGACCGCCCGCCGGATCCCGCGAGCCGTGCCGAGCGACCGGACGAGCCGCCAGCTCGCCATCTACGCCGCGGCGCGCGGTATTGGGGATGGGCGGTCATGGCTTTGAGATGGTTGGCGATCGGGGGGTTGGTCGGGTTCTTGGGGTGGGCCTTGGTGTTGGGGGAGCTGCCCTGGTTTCGAAGGCGGGCGCTGGTGGATCGGATCGGTCCCTACGTTGCCGGCGGGGTGCCGCGGCGTCGGGAGGTGGTCAACTTCCGGGCGGCCGGGTCGTGGCGGGAGCTCTTGGAGCCGTTCGCCCGGCAGGTCGGTGGGCGGCTGGCGGCGCTGTTCGGGGTCGCCGAGCCGCTCGCGGTGCGGTTGCGGCGGGTGCACTCGCCGCTCGGGGTGACCGAGTTCCGGGTGCGTCAGCTCGCCTGGGTCGGGGGCGGTCTGGTCACGGGGACGCTGGTGGCGGCGGCGCTGGGACTGGTCGGGCCGGTCGGGTTGCTGTTCGTGGTGGGAGGTCCGCTGCTGGCTTTCCTCGTGGTCGAGCAGGGACTGGCCGCCGAGTCCGACCGCTGGAAACGCCGCTTGTCCATCGAGCTCCCGATCGTCGCCGAGCAGCTGGGCATGCTGCTGGGCGCCGGCTACTCCCTGTCGGCGGCGCTCAGCCGCCTGGCGCAGCGGGGTCGGGGTGCCTGCGGGCGCGACCTGGCCCGGGTGTGCGAGCGGATCGGGCTGGGCCTCAGCGAGACGGCTGCGCTGCGCGAGTGGGCCGAGGTGGCCGACGTGCCGGCCCTGCACCGCCTGGTCAACGTGCTGACCCTCAACCGCAAGGCGGGCGATCTCGGCCGGCTGACCAGCGACGAGGCCCGGTCGATGCGGCGCGAGCTGCACCGGCAGATCGTGGCGACGATGGAGCGCCGCGGCCAACAGGTCTGGATCCCGGTGACGGTCGCGACGCTCGTGCCCGGCGTCATCTTCCTGGCCGTTCCGTTCATCGAGGCCCTGCGCCTCTTCTCCGAAGCGTGAAGGAGGACTGCCCCATGCTGCGCCGTCGAGGTCGTGACCACCGGGTGCGCCGCCGTCGAGGCGGCGATGTCGGCGAAGGAGTGATCTCCGCCGCGATCGCCGTCCTGATCATGGCGGCCATCGGATCGTTGATGTGGGTGGGGTTCAGGACGATCTGGTTGGACGCCGAGGCCAACACGCGTGCCAAGGTCGCCGAGATCGGGCAGTGACGATCGGGGTGTCGGGATGGTGGGGGCCGTCGCGGGGCTCGTCGTCACGATCATGTTCCTCGCCTTCGCCGTGCAGGTGATGCTCGGGCTCTACGCCACCTCGACGGTGCGCGCGACGCTGCACGATGCCGCGTCCCGGGCGGCGAACCAGGGTGCGGCGACTCCGTCGGGACTGGCGCGGCTCGCCGCCGAGGCCGAGGCGAGCCTCGGCGAGATGGGTGAGCGGACGACGATCGTCCTGTCGGTGGTCGACGACGACGGCGACGGTGTGGCCGACGCGGTCGTCGGTCGGGCCGTCAGCCAGCCGCCGCGGGTCGTGCCGTCGTCGGTCGGCGGCATGGTCGGCTTCGAGGAGATCCGCGTGGGTGTACGGGTGCGCGTCGAGCGTGTCGTGTGATGGTGGGTAGCGTCGGTGACATGTCTGACGAGGAGGGTGACTTTCGCTCGGGGTTCGTGACGCTCGTCGGCCGGCCCAACGTCGGGAAGTCGACGCTGCTCAACCAGATCCTCGGGCAGAAGGTCACCATCGTCTCGGACAAGCCGCAGACGACCCGGCATCGCATCCAGGGAGTGCTCAACCGGCCCGGCGTGCAGATCGTGTTCGTCGACACGCCCGGCCTGCACAAGCCCCGCACGACGCTGGGAGAGCGGCTCAACGACACGGCCCGGGCGACCATCGGCGACGTCGACGCCGTGGTCTTCGTGGTCGACGCCACCCAGCCCTTCGGCAAGGGCGACACCTGGGTCGCGGAGCGCCTGCCCAGGGAAGCGATCGTGGTCGTCAACAAGACCGACATCGCCAGCCCGGCCAACGTCCTGAGCCAGCTGTCGCGGACCGGTGAGCTGGAGATGGCCGCGTACTTCCCCGTGTCGGCCCGCAACGGCGACGGCGTGACGGCACTGGTCGACCATCTCGTGGAGCTGCTGCCCGAAGGCCCCCGCTACTTCCCCGAGGGCATGGTGTCCGACTCGCCCGAGGCGTTCTGGGTGGCCGAGCTGGTGCGGGAGCAGCTGCTCGCCGTGGCTCGGGAGGAGCTGCCCCACTCGATCGCGACGCGGGTCACCGAGTGGGAGTGGCCGTACATCCGCTGCGAGATCGTGGTCGAGCGGGACTCCCAGAAGGGCATCGTGGTCGGCAAGGGTGGCGAGCAGCTGAAGAAGGTCGGCACGGCCGTCCGGGCGCAGCTCCCGGAGGGCGCCTACCTCGACCTCCACGTCACCGTCGACAAGAACTGGCAGCGACGGCCGGGCTCGCTCGACCGCCTCGGCTTCTAGCGGGGCAGCTCGCGGAGGAAGGCCAGGATCTCGGAGAGGTCCTTCGTGCGGGGCATCTTGGGGAGGGCCGCGACGATCTTCGGGCCGTACTTGGCGGTGGCGAGGCGGGGGTCGAGCACGGCGACGGCGCCGCGGTCGGTGGCGGTGCGGATCAGGCGGCCCACGCCCTGCGCGAGGAGGGTGGCGGCCCGGGGCACGTCGATGGTGGCGAAGGCGTTGGCGCCCACCCGCTCGCGGCGGGCCTGGAGCAGCGGCTCGTCGGGGCGGGGGAACGGCAGCCGGTCGATGGTGACCAGCGACAGCGACGAGCCCGGGACGTCGATGCCCTGCCAGAAGCTCATCGTGGCGAACAGGCAGGTCTCGGGCTCGGCGGTGAAGCGCTCGACCAGCCGGGCCTTGGGCATGTCGCCCTGGGCCAGGATCGGGTACGGCAGCCGGTCGCCCAGCACCTCGATGGCGTGGCCCATCGCCCGGAAGCTGGTGAACAGCGCCAGGGTGCGTCCCCCGGCGGCCTCGATCAGCTGGGCCAGCTCCTCGGCGGCGGCGTCGCCCCAGGCCGGTGCCGTCGGCTTGGGGAGGTGGGCGGCGCAGTAGATCAGGGCGTTGTTGGCGTAGTCGAAGGGGCTGCCGACGTCGAGGGGGACGGCGGCCTCGGCCGGCAGGCCGACCTGGCTGCCGAAGCTGGCGGCGATCGTGGCGCTGGTCAGAACCGCCGGCCGGCGCTCCCAGAGGGCGCCGCGCAGCAGGCCACCGACGTCGATCGGGGCCAGCCGCAACGCCGGCGAGCGCTCGCTGCCCTCGACCCACACCACCTGCGCATCGGTCGGCTGGCCCAGCGCGTCGAGGTCGTCCATCAGCGCCGAGGCGGCCTGCTTGGCCCGCAGCGCCCGGGCCGCCGCGTCCTCGGGGACGCCGTCGGGCAGCCCGCCCAGCGACGCCTGCGCCCTGGCTACCCGCTCGCGCACCGCGGTCAGGGCGGTGGTGACGTCGTCGGGCAGCGGTGGCACGAGACGGTCGCCCAGGTGTGGGGCGAGCGCGTCGGCCAGCAGCCCGCCGGAGGCGTCGACGTCGGCGACTGTCGTACCGGCCTCGGCGAGGATGCCGCGCAGCAACCGACCCAGGTGCCCGAAGCGTCCCGGGCCCACTTCGACGCCGCAGGTGGCGGAGATCACGTCGTCGAGGACGTGGGCCTCGTCGATGATGGCGAGGTCGTGCTCCGGGAGGATCGCGCCGGCCGAGGCGATGTCGAGCCCGTAGAGGTGGAGGTTGACGACGATGACGTCGGCCTGGCCGGCGGCGATCCGGGCCTTCTCGGCGAAGCACGAGTCGCCCCGCGGGCAGCGGCGAGCGCCGGGGCAGTCGCGGGACGTGGTGCTGACCGCCATCCACGTGGCGTCGGACGGCTCCTGCTCCAGCTCGGCGCGGTCGCCGACCGTGGTTGTGGCGGCCCACGCCACCAGGGCGGCGAGCTGCTTCGGATCGGCGCGCTCCGCCAAGCCGTCGAGCGCCAGCTGCGGTGCCGCCTTGCCGGTGCCGCCGCCGGTCATCTCGGCGAGGCGCTGGGAGCAGAGGTAGTTGGCGCGGCCCTTGAGCACCGCCCAGGTGAAGGGACGGTCGAGGTGCTTCTGCAGGAACGGCAGGTCCTTGCTGGCGAGCTGGTCCTGCAGCGCCTTCGTGGCCGTGGCCACCACGACCCGCTTGCCCGACAGGATCGCCGGCACCAGGTAGCCCAGCGTCTTGCCGGTGCCCGTGCCGGCCCGCACGATGATGTGCTTGTCGCGGCGGATGGCCTCGGCGACCCGCTCGGCCATCTCCACCTGGCCTTCGCGAGCCTCTCCGCCGCCGGGGAGCTGGGCGACGACCTGGCGAAGCTCACCCGTGACGTCGACTGTCCTGCTGTCCGCCACTCAGGTCGTCTCCGCCAGCCTGTTGCTGTTCGCCACTCACACTGAATCTAGTGGTCAGTCGGTGACCGCGAATGCACCTCCTTCGACGATCTTTCGGGTGTTCTCGATCGCCTGGGAAACGTCGTCGAGGTGGCGGGCCACGGCACCCTGCGGCGTCAGGAAGAGGAACACCACGTCGGCGACCGGCTCGCCGGTGGCCTCGCCGACCGCCAGGGCGTAGGACGATCCCTGGAGCCGGTAGCGCTCCACGAGCTCGTCGAGCGGGTCGTCGGGCGTCTCCGGCCCGGTCTTGTAGTCGACGACCACCAGGCTCCCATCGGGCCGGCGGTAGAGCAGGTCGATGTAGCCCTCCAGCGTCTGGCCGTCGCCGAGCGGGACCGCCACGTACACCTCACGCCAGTGCGCCCCGGCCGCCGCCTCGGCGACGATCGCGGAGTCGAGGGCGGCCCGCACGAGCGTGGTGACGTGGGCCTCGTGGCCGTTGACACCCTCGGCCGCCGCTTGCGCCGCCACCAACTCGTCGATGCCGCGGCCGGAGCCGAGGTCGACCAGCTGCAGCACGCCGTGGACGGCCCGGCCGACGGCGGTGCCGTAGCGGCCCTTGCGCCACGGCGGCAGGTCGAGGTCGCCCGGGCGCTTGCGGAGCCCGGGGTCGGACTCGGCGTCGGGCTCGCCCTCGTCGGTGAGGGCGGTGGCGGCGACCGTGCGGGGCCGGGCGCTCTCGGCCAGCGCCCTGGCCCGCTGAGCCTGCCACTCGTCGAAGGGCGGGGGAGCGGCCGCATCTGCCGCACGACCCCCCGGCGAGGTGTCGACCAGCGGCAGGACGCTGCCGACGGACGCGTCGGGCAGCGCATCGAGCTCGGGCGCCAGCGTCTCGGCCAGCAGCTCGGCGTTGCTGAGCCGGGCCTGCGTCGCCGCCGGGTAGGCCCGGGCTCGCCGGTGGAGCGACAGGACCAGGTGATCGCGCGCCCGGGTGCAGGCGACGTAGAGGAGCCGGATCCGCTCGTCGTGGGACATCTGCTCGTCGAGCGGGCGCCAGGCCTCGAACGCCGGCGACGTCACCTTCTTGCCGACGTTGAGGATGCACGAGCCGTCGGGCGGCCACACGACCTGGGCGCCGGCCAGCCGACTCTGCGGCAGGGTCGAGAGCCCGGCGACGACCGTGATCGGGAACTGGAGGCCCTTGGCGGCGTGCACGGTCATGATGCGGACGGCGTCGTCGTCGGTCTCGGGGAGGACCGCCTCGGCCACCCGGCTGCCGGGTGACGACTGCTGGCGCACCCAGTCGAGGTACTGGCGCAGCGTGCCGTGGGTGGTGTCGGTCCACGCCCGGGCCTGGTCGATCACGAAGCGCATGCGCTGCCACAGATCGCGGGCGCGACCCTCGTTGCCGCCCAGCTCGAGGACCCGACGGTCGCGCACGACCCGGTCGACCATCTCGCTGGGCGTTCGCCAGCGACGCTCCCGGTGGAGCTCCGACAGGTACCGCAGACCGGCGAGCACCACGTCGTCGTCGGGCACGGTGTCCGGCTGCTCCGCGGTGTGGTCGAAGCGGCCGCCGGACTCACGGAACATGAACAGGTCGTCGTCGCCGCAGCCGAACAGGGCCGAGCGCAGTGCCGCCACTGTGCTCAGCTCGTTGGACGGGTCGTCGATCGCCCGCAGCGTGAGGAACACGTCGCGCACCAGGCGGCCGCTGTACACGAGGGACGCCGACTCGACGCGGAACGCCAGCCCGGCCTCCGCCAGCGCATCCTCGATGAACGGCAGCGACAGCCGGGTGGGCAGCAGCACGGTGACGTCGCCGGCGCGGGCGGGTTGCCAGTCGGGCTGCTGCCAGTCGGCCGAGCGGTCGACCTGCCACCCCTCGCTGAGGATGCGGCAGACCGACGTGGCGACGTCGGTGGCCTCCCGCGAGCGGAGGTCGTCGGCGGTCGGGTCGTCGCCGTGGGCGGTGCGGCCCATGATCGAGACCGTCGCACCGACAGGGGCGTCGGGCCGGACCGAGACCGACGCCTCGAACGTCGGCTGCGAGACGAGGTCGGGGCTACCGGTGATCAGCCGCCCGAAGGTGGCGTTGATCCAGGCCACCAGGTCGCTGCCCGAGCGGTGGTTGGTGGTGAGCGACAGGCGCCGGCCGTCGCCACCGAAGTGGTCGGCGGCCTGGAGGAAGAGCGCGATGTCGGCCCGGCGGAAGCGGTAGATCGACTGCTTCGGGTCGCCGACGAAGAACAGGCGGCCCGGGGCAGGCTCGATCTCCTGCCAGGGTTTCCGGCCGGCGTCCGGGTCGGGCGAGGCGACCAGCACCGCCAGCTCGACCTGGATCGGGTCGGTGTCCTGGAACTCGTCGAGCAGCAGGCGCCGGTAGCGCTCGTACAGCGCCGTTCGGACGGCCACCCCCTGCTGCGGGTCGCGCAGCACCTGCCGGGCCATCACCAGCAGGTCGTGGAACTCGAGGCGCCCGTCGCGACGGCGGTGCTCCGCAGCCTCCAGCGTGAACCGGCGCAGCTGGACGGCGATGCGCTGGAGCGCGGCGTGGGTGACCTCGTTGGCCAGTTGGTCACACTGCTCCATGAGGTCCTTGAGCTGGGCGCGCAACGCCGGCAGGTCGTAGCCCTTCGTCCAGCGGGGCTTGGCGCCCTTGCCGTTGGGACTGGCCTTCGGGCGTCCGCCCTCGGGACGGGTGAGCGCCAGCCGGGCCGACTCGTCGGGTGCGGTACGCATCTGCTGCACCCACTGCTCCAGCTCCTTGAGCAGCCGGCACAGCGGGTCGTCGCCCTCGAAGCAGTGGGCCTGCTCCTCACACGCCTGCTCGACGGCAGCGACGATGGCGGCGAGGCGCGACTCCCACTCGGGCAGCTCGGGCGCGTCGGCCGGTGCCCGCTCGGCTACCAGGTCCCAGTTCTGGTTGAACGACAGGGCGATCTCGCGCAGGGCCGTGAGCCGGACCCCGGCCGCGGTGAGCAGCAGGATGGGCCGGGCGAGGGCCTCGTCGTCGAGCAGGTCGTCGACCAGCTCGGTCCACCGGTCGTCGAAGGCGACCATCGACGCCACCTCGTCGAGCACCTCGACCCGGGGTGGCAGGCCGGCCTCGACGGGGTGCTCGGACAGGATCCGCTGGGCGAAGCTGTGCAGGGTGCCGATGGCCGCGGCGTCGAGCTCGTCGAGGGCCGCCTGGCAGCGGGCCAGCAGCGCGGCGTCGTCGGCTCGGCGGGCGTCGTCGGCGGCGGCGTCGAGGCGGCGGCGGACCCGGTCGCGCAGCTCGGCGGCCGCCTTCTCGGTGAACGTGATCGCGGCGACCGCGCTCAGCGGCTCGCCGGCGTCGAGCACCAGGGCCAGCACGCGGTCGACCAGGGCCCGGGTCTTGCCGGAGCCCGCGCCCGCCTCCACGAAGAGGGTCTCGTCGAGGGCGGTGCGGATCCGCTCGGTGGCGGCGTGGTCGGGGTGGGTGCCGTTGAGGCCCGTCGCGCCCGTCATGCCGGCACCACCAGGCTCGGTTCGGCCAGCTCGGCGTACGGCGCCACGAGCGGGTCCCTGCGTTTGCGCTCCCACTCGCGCCGCCGGTCGGTGACGCCGAGGCCGTCGGGGTCGCAGTAGCGGCAGCGGACCCAGGGATCGCTGCTCGACGCCGTGGGCCGGGCGATGAACTGGCCCTGCTCGATGCCGTCGACGATGGTGGCCAGGGTGCCGCCGACCCGGTCGAGCACGTCGTCGGTGACGTCGTAGCCGATCATCGTGAGCGCCTCGCGGTCGGTGACGAACCAGTACTCGGCGGCGACGGGCACGTCGGGCGTGCCGTGGTGCGCCCGGGCAGCGATGCCGTACACGGCCAGCTGCAGGTGGGTGCCGCGGTCGTCGGGGCTCTCGGACGACAGGCTGCGGTAGTCCCATGGTCGGCCGGTCTTGTAGTCGATCACCCGCAGCGTGCCCTGGTCGGTGAGGTCGACCCGGTCGGCCGAGCCGCGGAACCGCAGGGTGCGGCCCCCGGCGATGGGGACGTCGACGGGGTCGTCGGTGCTGTGCGGCAGACCGAAGGACATCTCCGCCGCGACCGGCCGGCTCAGCGTGCGGCGGCGGTAGGTGTCGTCCTCGTAGAGCAGGCGGTCGAGACGCATCAGGATGCGCGCCCGGTCGCGCTGCCAGAACAGCTGGCGGCCGACGACGCCCCGCGCCTCGTAGCTGTCGCACAGCGCACCGCCGATCTCACGCAGCACGGCATGGTGCTCGTCGTCCCAGGGCTCGTCGGGTGCGGGGCGCCGGCTCGGCGGCTGGTCGAGCACCCAGAGGACGAACCGCTCGAGGATCTCGTGGACCAGCGAGCCCTTCTCGAGCGGGGAGATCCAGAGCGTGTCGGCCGGGTCTTCCACGGGATCGACGTGCAGGACCTGGCGCATGAAGTAGGCGTGCGGGCACTTCGCCCAGGACTCCAGGCGGGTGGCGGAGACCACGTCGTCGAGGGGAGAGCGGACCGGGTGGCTGTGCAGGTTGCCGTCGTAGCGGGTGAAGCGGGTGCTGCGCCGGGCCGACTGCAAGGCCTTGCCGGCGACGACGACCGGGTCGTGCGTCTCGGTCCAGTCGCCCGATCCGAGGCGGTACTCCTGCTCGGTGGCCGGGAACGCCAGGTGGGTGACCGCGTAGGCGAAGGACGGCACGTCGTCGGCGGCCGCGGTGCGGACCAGCTGCAGGATCTCGACCAGCCAGCGTGAGGTCATCCGCTCGTTGCTGGCCCGGAGGTCGCCCCGCGGCGCGCACAGGACGTGGCGGGAGGCGCCGGCCAGCGCGGCGTGGAGCTGGCGACGCTGCCGGTCGATCTGCTCGCGGCGCAGCGGGAGCTCGCCGTCGGCGACCCGGCGCTCGCGGTCGGGCAGCAGCGAGTCGTCGGCGACCCGGGCCGGCAGTGAGCCCTCGGCCATCCCCAGCACGACCACGACGTCGAGGTCGAGCCCCACCGCGAACGACAGCGGCGCCACCAGGACGCCCTCCCCGAAGCGCCCGACCCGGCCCAGGTCGGCGTCGAGCTCCAGCTCGAGGGTGCGGTGGAACACGTCGAGGGTCGCGGGGGCGTCGACGTCGTCGAGCGCCACCAGCCGGTCGAGCGCGGCCTCCACTCGCTCGGCCGCCTTGCGCTCGACCTGCGGCCAGGCGTCCCGGGCGGCATCCCCCCCGAGGAGCCGCCGGGCCAGCCGGCGCACCCAGGCCACCCGCTCGTGCCACGGGGCTGGAGCAGCGGCCGCCGAGTCGAGCTGGTCGACCAGGTCGAGCAGCAGCTCACGCAAGGATCGGGCGCGGGCCGCCCGGCGCCGCAGCCACGCCGCGTAGGGCGACTCCTCGGGCTCGCCGCCGGCGTCGTCGCCGTCGGCCACCGCGGCGAACTCGACATAGGCATCGGCGGCCCGGCGCTCGAACTCGCCGGCGAGGCGTTCGAGCCGGACGTCCCAATGGCCCCGGCCTGCCACCACGATCGCCTCCCGTGACAGCCGTTCCCACTCGGCCGTGGGGGCGGGATGACCGCCGTCGGGCCGCAGCGGTGCGGCGGTGAGCAGGCTGAGCACGTCGCTGCGGCGGTAGCCGTGGCGACGCAGCGCCAGCACGTCGAGCAGCGTGCGGCCCAGGGCCCGGCCGGACAGGCTCTGGGCGGCGGTGCCGTTGGCGGGGATGTCGGCCGCGGCCAAGTGCTCGTGGACCAGCCGGGCGTAAGGCTGCGGGGTGGCGAACAGCACCGCGATGCGCTCCAGCGGCGTGCCGGCCCGGGCGGCGTCGACGACGGCCCGCACCGCCACCCGCACCTCCTCGTCGGCATCGGAGGTGGAGACCACCCGCGTCGCCTCGGCCGACACCGGCCAGCCGGCGCGGTCGGCGAGAGGTCCAGCGGCGGCGGCGTCGGCAGCCAGGCCCAACCGGCTCAGGGATCGGGCGACGCCGGCGTCGGCTCGGGGATGCCCGGTGAGCCCGACGACCACCGTGGCGGGTCCGGCGGACGCGGCGTCGCGCAGCAATGCCCCGGCGCGACGGGTCAGGTCCTGCGGGAGGTAGACGACCAGGTGACCCAATGGGTCGGCCCGGCCCTCCCGCAAGGCCGACCGGGCCGACTGCACCAGGTCGGCCTCGTCGTACCAGCCCGCGGCCAGATGCGCCCGGGCGTGCCGGAACAGCCGCACGACATCGCCGGCCCGTGGGCTGGTGGCGGCCAGTCGATCCAACGCGCCCGACGACAGGTCGGCCAGCTCGGCCGCGGCCGCGACCAGCGCCTCCTCGGTGGCGGCGTGCTGCGCCACGGGACCGAAGACGCCCGGGTCTTCGCGCAACGCCTGACGCAGCGCCGCGGCCACCACCGGCGTGGACACCGGACGCCGCCCGGCGGCCGCCAACGCCGGCGCCCCGATCAGCTCCGCCAGCCGGAACGGCGTGAGGAAGCTGACGCCGATGATCCCCCGCCCCCGCTCGCTGACCGCCCGAGTGGCGGACGCCAGCGCTCGCCGGGCCGTGACCCCGACGTGGTTCGAGGGCACCACCACCGTGACCGGTGTGAGCGGCTCGTCGGCCTTTGCCTGCCCCACGACCCGCGCCAGGGCGTCGAGAGCCGGGAGTCCGTATGCCGTCCGCACGAGGTCGATGTCCACGAGACCGATCGTAAGAGAGGGGTGTGACAGTGAAGGACGACCCCGCCGGAACTTCGTGTCCACCAGGGGGTCGCCGACACGACAGACTCTCCGAGTGGGCATCCAGGGCAAGACGCGGCTCATCCTCGTGCGACACGGTCACGCCACGGTCGCCGAGCGCGGCATCGTGGGCGGTCACCGTGGGTGCACCGGCCTCACCGAGGCGGGACGGCGCCAGACCGAGGCGCTGCGCGACCGCTTCGTCGGCAACGCCTTCTCGGCCGACGCCGTCGTCACCAGCATGCTGCCGCGGGCCCTCGAGACCGCGGAGATCCTGGCCAAGGGCATCGGCGTCCAGGTCGACGGCATCCCCCAGTTCTGCGACCTCTGCGAGCGCCACCCCGGCGAGGGCGACGGGCTGACCTGGGAGTCCTTCGTCACCCACTACGGCACCTTCGACCCACTCGCCGAGCCCGACCGGGCCCTGTCACCCGGCGGGGAGAGCTACAGCACCTTCCTGCGGCGCGTGAAGGGGGCCATCGACCGGCTGGCCCACGACCACCGCGACCAGACCGTGCTCGTCGTCACCCACGGGGGCGTGATCCTGGCCAGCGTCCTCATGCTGCTCGGCCTGGTGCCGAAGTGGGTGACCACCGAGGTCGTCAACACGTCGCTCACCGAGTGGGTGCGCGACGACAGCGGCCGCTGGCTGCTGGCCCGCTTCAACGACGCCGCCCACCTGGAGGTCCGCCGCTCCCTGGCGTGACCCCTGAGCTACGACGTCGTCGCCTCCGGGGCCGACTCGGCGACCGCGCCCCCACGGGTCACCCGCTGCGGCACCTCGCCCTCGATGCGCGGCACCTGGATCGGGACCGTCACCGTGCCGTGGCCCCGTTCGTAGCGCACGACGTTGTACGCGGTCGCGTACATGAGCAGCTTCGCCCCCAGCACGAACCACGCCAGTAGGGCGAACACCACCCCGATCGACCCGTACAGCGCCGACGAGGACGTCACCAGTCGGGGCACCCAGAACCCCGCCACCAGCTTCAGCACTCCGAACCCGACGGCGGCCACGAGCGCTCCCGGGAGATGCGCCCGCCACGGCACGCCCACGTTCGTGAGGGCGCGGAACGTCCACATGACCAGCAGCGCGTCGATCACGAACCCCAAGATCACCGAGGTGACGATCGCCGGCCCCGGCACGATCCGCACCAGCGACGCGACGCCCAACGACACCAGGAAGACGCTCCCCGCACCCGCCACCCAGGCCAACTCGTGCAGCTTGCCGACGAGGCCCCGACCCGTGACCTGCCACACCGTGTTCACCATCGCCGACATCGCGTCGACCACGCCGAGCCCCGCCCACAGCAGGCCGACGAAGCCGACCACGGTGACGGTGCCGCGGGTCCGCTCGGCCGTGGAGAAGGCCTCGACCAGCGTGTCGGCCGCGTTGCCGTCGAGGCCCAGCTGGTCGACGGTCTCGGCCGCGAGGTCGACGTTGCTCGCCGAGAAGAACCCCACGACGGCGATCCCCACCAGCACCAACGGGAACAGCGACAGCAGCCCGGCGAGCGCCAGGGCCGACGAGTAGGCGCCGCCTCCCACCGCACCGACGCGCTCGTGCACGGTGAGGAGCATGTCGAGGAAGCCGACCCGCTGCCGCAGCCGCGGCACCGTTTGTGTGAGCCTCTTGAACATTTTGCGAACACCGCTGGGAGTTGTCGCCGCACTGCCCGCACGGTGGCCTTTCGCCTCACAGGCCCGGTCACCGGGCAGGTAGTTTGCCTGTCGTGTTCCCCGAGGCCATCGATCCCAATCGCGTGCCGGTGCACGTCGCGTGTGTCATGGACGGCAACGGGCGTTGGGCGCAGCGCCGGGGGCTGCAGCGGACCGACGGCCACGCCGCGGGCGAGGACGCGCTGTTCGACACCGTCCACGGCGCGCTCGACGTGGGCCTGAAGTGGCTCACCGTCTACGCCTTCTCCACCGAGAACTGGAAGCGCCCGGCCGACGAGGTCCGCTACCTGATGCGGTTCAACGAGTCGCTGCTGCTGCGCCGGCGCGACGAGCTGCACGACCTCGACGTGCGCGTGCGGGTGATCGGCCGGCGCGACTGGCGGGTGCCGCGGCGGCTGCTGCGGCACATCGACGAGTCGGTCGAGATGACCCGCAAGAACCAGGCCATGACCCTCACGCTGGCTTTCAACTACGGCGGCCGGGCCGAGATCATCGACGCGGTGAAGGCGATGATGGCGGCCGGGGTGCCGGCCGGCAAGGTGAGCGAGAAGGCGCTCCGGGCGCACCTCTACGACCCCGAGATGCCCGACCCCGACCTGGTGGTGCGCACCTCCGGCGAGCACCGGATCTCCAACTTCCTGCTCTGGGAGCTGGCCTACAGCGAGCTGGTGTTCACCGACGTGCTGTGGCCCGACTTCCGGCGCGAGGACCTGTTCGCGGCGATCCGGCAGTTCCAGCAGCGGGACCGACGCTTCGGCGGGGTCTAGTTTCTGAGGCGTGTCGCTCTACCACGAGCGCGGGGTGGTCCTGCGGACCTACAAGCTGGGTGAGGCCGACCGCATCGTCACGTTCCTGACCCGTGACCGCGGCAAGGTGCGGGCCGTCGCCAAGGGCGTGCGCAAGACCAAGAGCCGCTTCGGGGGACGACTGGAGCCGCCGTCGCACGTCGAGCTGCTGCTCTACGAGGGTCGTGAGCTGGACATCGTCACGCAGGCCGAGACCCTCGACCACTTCGGGCCGCTGCGGGACGACTACGAGCGGCTGTCCCGGGCGGTGTCGATGCTGGAAGCGGCCGACCACGTGGTCCAGGAGCGCCAGGCCAACCCCCGCCTCTACCGGATGCTGGTGGGGGCGCTGCAGGCGCTCGCCTCCCGCGACACGCCGCTGGTGGTGCCGGCGTTCTTCCTGAAGGTGCTGTCGCTGGAGGGCTACCGGCCCCAGGTGGACGAGTGCGCGCTCTGCGGGGCGGAGGACGGCCTCGTCTCGTGGGCGATCGAGGAGGGCGGGCTGCGCTGCTCGGCCCACCGGCAGGGGCCGGCGATCAGCCCGGAGGCCGTCGTCGTGCTGCAGCGCATCCTGGGTGGCCAGCTGAGCGATGCCCTCAACGAGCCGCCGTCGCCGCACACCGCAGAGATCGACCACCTGGCGACGAAGGCGTTGGAGCACCACCTGGAGCGCCGGCTCCGTTCGGTGGCGACGCTCCATCGCTCCTGACCCGGCGGCTCAGCCGTCGGTGCGGCGCCCGGCGACCGAAAGGGTCGGCCGTCACCTGACGCCGCAAGGTCCCGTCAGATGGGCTTCCACTCCTTGGCGGTGTCGTCCCACTGGAGCCAGCGGCTGCGGTTCGGGTCCCACTGGATGTAGGCGCCGCGGGCGGCGTCCCACTGCGGCTGGTACGGCGAGTCGCCCTGCTCCTGGGCCTCGGCGGGTGACGCCCCGGCGGCAGTGGCGGGCTCGGCCGTGGCCGGCTCCGCGTCCGACGGCTCGTCGACAGCGGGTTCCTCGGCGGGTGCCTCGACGCTCGGCAGCTCGTTGCCCTCGGGCGGCGTGAGGGCGCCAGCGGGATCCTCGTCGGCGGGAGCGTCCTCGGACTCGGTGGCGGCGGGGGCCTCGTCGGACTCGGCAGCGTCGTCGGCCTCGGCGGTGCCTTCGTCGGACTCGGCAGCCTCGTCGGACTCGGCGGCGGCTTCGTCGGACGGGGTTGGTTCGTCGGCCGGGCTCTCGGCGGGCGGGTCGTCGGGCGTGACGACGGGGGTCTCGTCGCTGCTCGCCTCGCTGGGCTCGGGCCGGCTGGGTTCTGGATCCAGCACTGGTGCCGGGGCGACCGGTGCGATCTCGGTCTGCGCAGTGTCGTCAGGCCGGGGGGTGAGCACCGGGACGATCTCGGTCTGGCCCGTGTCGTCGGGCCCGGGGATCGGCGCGGCCGGGACGGGGGCGGCACCGGAGCCGAAGGGCACGTCGTAGCGGGCGGTGTCGCCCGGGCCGGGTGTCGGCGCCGGGGGAGCGGTGGGCGGGGACGCAGGCGGCGCCGTCCCCCACACCGGAGGCTGCGGCGCGTTCGGCGCCGGCGGCGCACCCCACGCACCGGGAGCGCCCGGCGCACCCGGAGCCGGAGCCGGCGGCTGGTAGGGCGGCGCGCCCGGGTAGCCCGGAGGCGCCCCGTACGGCGCCGGGGCGACCGCCGTCAGCGCCATCCCCGGCACGACGACCGGCCGACCCGCGTCGCGCTTGCGCACCACGAACGTCTTGGCCGCCATGTCGCCCACCCGGCGATGCCCGGTGGTGGTCAGCGCGCAGATGAAGCCGACCAGCGGGATGCACGGCAGGCCGTCGACGATCCACAGCACCGAGCGGATCAGCGACTTGACGATCCCCGGCTTCTGGCCGTCGTCGCTCACGGTCCGCAGACCCAGCAGCAGCTTGCCGGGCGTCCAGCCGGTGACCCCCTGCAGCACGATGTAGGCGACCACGAACGCGAGCCAAGCGGCGGCCTGGATGGCGAAGTCGTCGCCGTCGGTCCAGTACACCTTGTCGCCGAACTTCACGCACGTCGTGGCGTCCTGGGTGTCGGTCAGGATCTGGCACGCGTCTTCCTGGTCGAGACCTTGAGGGTTGTCGTCGTACTCGGCCAGCGGGCTCAGCGGTGTGGCGCTGATGAAGGCGATCAGCAGCACGTACAGCAGGGCGTCGACGATCCAGGCGGCGGTCCGTACACCGATGACGGCCGTGGGATCGTGGGCTGCTGCCGCGAGGTTGTTGGCAGGCATCGGGTAGCCGGGGGCGCTCACCTGGGTGGTTCTAGCACTCGATCGTTACTGCTCTGTGCCTCTCTGCCCCGTGGAAACCATGTTCCGGGGCTTCCGCGGCGACTCGTAGACTCGGCCTTCATGCCCGACGAGGCCACCACCACCCCTGAGCTCTTCGACAAGGTCGTCAACCTGTGCAAGCGGCGCGGCTTCGTCTTCCCCTCGGCCGAGATCTACGGCGGCTTCCGCTCCACCTACGACTACGGGCCGGTCGGCGTCCTCCTGCTGCGCAACGTGAAGGAGGCGTGGTGGCGCTCGATGGTGCAGCTGCGCCACGACGTGGTGGGCCTCGACGCGGCGATCCTGTCGCCCCCGGCCATCTGGGAGGCCTCGGGGCACCTGGCCAGCTTCACCGACCCGCTGGTCGACTGCCGCAACTGCCGTGAGCGCTTCCGCCTCGACAAGCTCGACGACCCCCGGCTGTGCCCCAACTGCGGCGCCAAGGACAGCTTCACCGAGGCCCGCCAGTTCAACCTGATGTTCAAGACCCACGCCGGTCCGGTCGAGAACGAGGGCGCGGTCGCCTACCTGCGGCCCGAGACGGCGCAGGGCATGTTCGTCAACTTCAAGAACGTGCTGGAGACGTCGCGCAAGCGGCCGCCGTTCGGCATCGCCCAGATCGGCAAGTCGTTCCGCAACGAGATCACGCCCGGCAACTTCGTCTTCCGCACCCGCGAGTTCGAGCAGATGGAGATGGAGTTCTTCGTGCCGCCCGCCGAGGCGCAGCAGTGGTACGAGTACTGGTGCCAGGAGCGCTACCGCTGGTACACGGACCTGGGCATCCCGGCCGACAAGCTGCGCCTCCGCCCCCACGACGACGACGAGCTGTCGCACTACTCGTCGGGCACGTCCGACGTGGAGTTCCTGTTCCCCTGGGGCTGGGACGAGCTGGAGGGCATCGCCAACCGCGGCGACTACGACCTGAACGCCCACGCCAAGCACTCCGGCGAGAAGCTCGAGTACTTCGACCAGGCCGCGGGCGAGCGCTACGTGCCGCACGTGATCGAGCCGGCCGCGGGCGCCACCCGCACGGCGATGGCGTTCATGATGGCCGCCTACGACGAGGAGGAGGTCGTGCGCGAGGGGCAGGGCAAGGGCGAGAGCCGCGTCGTCCTGCGCTTCCACCCCCGCATCGCCCCCTACAAGGTGGCGGTCCTGCCGCTGTCGAAGAACGAGAAGCTGGTCCCCGTGTCCCGTGAGGTGCTGGGGATGCTCCAGCCGCTGTTCATGTGTGACTACGACGAGACCCAGGCGATCGGCCGTCGCTACCGCCGCCAGGACGAGCTGGGCACCCCGTACTGCGTGACGATCGACTTCGACACCCTCGAGGACCGGGCCGTGACCGTGCGCGACCGCGACTCGATGGCCCAGGAGCGCGTCCCGCTCGACGACCTGGCGTCGCACCTCACCGCCAAGCTCACCTGACGCTCGGGTTCAGTCGGTGGCGCCGATGGCCGCCGCGACCCAGCGCATCCGGGCGAGGGTGTCGTCGTCGGTGGGCCCGGGCGGCACGATCAGCAGGAACCCCCGCCCGCATGGCACTTGCCGGGCCTCCGGCGGGAACTTCCCCGGATCGTCCAGCGGTGCCGACATGTAGACGTGCGACCCGATCTCCCAGGAGGGGTTGTAGCGCTTGACGATCAGACGGTGGAGGAGCCGGTCGCGGATCCGTGCCCTGGTGCCGTCGATCGCGTCGAGGACGGCGGCGAAGAGCTCGGCGATGGTCTCGTCGGGGTACGACCACAGAAGCTGGCCGGGTTCGTTCACCTTGAGGGAGACAGTGACCTTGAGGTCCTCGTCGCTGCCCCAGCCCCCGGAGAGGACGACGCTGTGTTCACCGTTCGGGCTGTTGCGGCGTCCGACGAGCCACTGGTGCGAGATGGCGCCTTCCATCAGTTGGCCGAGGTCGTTGCGGAGACGTCCGTCGACCAGCACCTTCGTGAGGAGCGCTCGGTCGTCGGGATCGATCGGTGCGTCGTCGAGGCCGTCTACGTGGCCGACCCACGTTGTCTCACCTGGGAGCCCGGAAGTGATCGCCCTGAGCAGATCCGAGTAGCGCTCGGCGTAGGCCTCCCACGACGGCGAGGGCGTTAGGGACGTGGCGCCGAACAGCCAGTGCGTGTTCATGATCACGGTGCCATCCCTTCCGGTGGTGCGACGAACACTGCGGTGATCCTCCCATGCAGGCGATTGTCGTCCTCGAAGGCCTCGTTGAGGAGCTCGGCGACGTCCTCCTGGGCGCAGCGCCACTCCACCGGTGCGCCGTCCGCCGCCCGCACCTGGTCGAGCGCCTGGTTCAGCTCCCCTTTGAGGCCCTTCTTCGGGTTCGGGTTGTTGCCCCACCACTCATGCCACTCATCGGTTCTCGGGTCGACGAAGCGGGAGTAGTCGCCCTTCGCGTCGAGGAGGACGTCGCCCGGGGTGCCGTCGAAGTGGTGGGTGTCGATGCCGTCGAAGTTCACGTCGTTGTGCTGGAACTCCTGGCCGTGGGGACCGCCGGCCTGGGTGCGGACCCAGTCCTCGTAGTCGCGGTTGAACGGGTTGCCGTGGCTGCGTGTCGGGACGCCCGGCTCCTGGCCCGGCGTGATCCAACGGCCCTCCTCCCGGGGGTTGCCGGTGCGCGGTCGAGGGGGCGCGTCGGCATCGGGCGCGACCTCGTCGTCGACGCTCCGGCGGACGCGGTCGTCGCCGGCCTCGATGATCTCGTCGACGTTGCGCCGCAACCGGTTGCGCACGAACGAGCTGCCCCGGGGAACCAGGCGCCCGGCCGCCTCGCTGCCCGCGTACCAGAGCACGTCGGCAGGGGTGAGGTCCCGGAAGAACCGCCGGGTCGCCTCGTTCGGGTCGCGGACGAAGTCGGCGGCGCCCCGGCCGTGCTCGGGCACCGCCGACGCCATGCTCACGTAGCCCAGCGTCGGCAGGAACGCCCAACCGAAGCCGAAGCTCAGCAGGAAGGCGGCACCGCCGATGAGGATCATCTGCTCGGCGAACGACAGGCCGGACCACCATTCGCCGAGCTCTTCCAGAAGGTTGGCGAGGAACACGCCGTCGGCCCCGCCCCCGCCACTGCCGCCCCCGCCCTCGACCGCGGCGGCGACGACCGCGACCCCGGCGAGGACGACGACCAGGCCGACGCCCGCGGCCGCGAGGCCGCGCCAGATGCCGCGCAGGCCGGTGCGGGGCCGACGGCGGTCGGCCAGGGTCTCGGCCTGCTGACCGACCTGGCGCTGCAGCCGGAGGTGGCGCAACGTGACGAGGAGCCGGCTCCGGCCCGACGTCCCGTCGGGTGCGGCCCCGACGACCGCCAGCACCAGGTGGTGCCAGATGTCGGCCAGGGTGGCGATGGTCCAGCGGACGCTCTCGGCGACGGCGCCCACCACGACGCGCCGCGACCTCGTGGTTCCGCGGGCCGAGAGCGCGAGCGCGTCGCCCGCCCGGTCGGCCAGGCGCTGTAGCCGGGTGGCAGTGGGCACGGCGGGCAGCGGCGGCAGGGTGGTGCGCGCCCGGCGGAGCCGCCGGACGTCGAGCACCATCCCCGCGGCCAGCAGAAGGGTCAGCAGAGGGCCCTCGAAGCGCCCGCGGCCCCAGGTCCGCCAGGCGTCCTGCAGCGAGTCCGGGACGTCGGCCTCGTGCTGGCCGGGGACCTCGATGTCGAAGCGCTCGGCCAGCTCCTCGTCGACCTGGACCTCGGGGAGCTCGACGATCGGACGGTTGGCGACCTCGTTGAACATCGCGTGGTCGACGGTGACGAGGCCGAACAGGGCCACCGGCAGGAGCCAGACGAGTGGTCCCAGGCGCCAGCGCAGCCGGACGGCGAGCCCGATGCCCACTGCCGCCAGAGCCGTCGGCACCGCGTGGCCGGCGAACCAGGCGGGCTCCGACGTCTCGACGACCGAGCTGATGTCGACGTGGGATCCGCCCTGCAGCCACCCCCAGCCGTAGCTCGCGTCGCCCAGGGGCAGGTCGGCGAAGAGGAACTCGCCGAGCGAGGCGAACCCGGTCGTGGTCCGCTGCCCTTCGACGATCCGGCGGACCGTGTCCTCGACCGCCTGGAACGCGAACCCGGCCGCGTAGCCGACGAGCAGGAAGTCCACCACCGCGAAGCCCTGCGCGCGCCGCCGGGCGAACAGCAGGATCGCCAGCAGCGGTACGAGCTTGAGCGACTCCTCCACCGGACCAGCCACGTACACGGCGCCGTCGGCGGCGTTGATGTCGGCGTCGATCCGGCCGCTGATGACGACCTCGAGGAGCCCGATCAGCGGCGCGGTGACGATCCCGACGCTGAAGACCAGGGCGACGAAGCGCCACGACACCGTCTTGGTCCGGGCGACGAGGAACAGCTGGACGATGCCGTAGTAGGCCCAGAGCCACGGGCGCAGTCCGGGGCGGGCCGAGTCGACCACCACGAGGCCGGTGACGAACACCGCCAACGAGGCCCACGACCAGATCGTCCACGTCAGGCGCAGCCGTCGCACGAGCACCGCATGGCGGCCGGACCAGGCGCGGACGCGCGCGGCCCACGCCGCCCACGCCCCGTTCGCCTCGACTCCCAGCCCCACAGCTGCCATCGCCCGCCCGCCTCGACACGACCCGTCGTCGTGCCACCACCGTACGACCTGTCCGGGCGGCCGGCCCGGCGCCTGCCTTCCGGCCACAACCCTGACCAGCGGTTGAGCGGGGGCCTGATCGGGCACGATGGGCGACGGCGGGCGAACGACCATTCGAGAGGTCCGTCGTGCTGCAACGTCTCGCCCGCTTCTGCTACCACCGTCGAGCTGTCGTGGTGGTGGCATGGATCGCCGTCGTGATCGCCCTGCAGGTGGCCAACACCGTCGCGGGCGGCACGTTCAAGGACGAGTTCTCGCTGCCCGACTCCGAGAGCGACGACGCCTTCACCCTGATGAAGGAGAAGGGCTTCGGCGACCAGGCCGGCTTCAGCGGCCAGATCGTGCTGCACAACGACGCCGGCTTCGACGACTCGGCCGTCCGCCGCGAGGCGCAGAGCCTGTTCGACCGGTTCGAGAAGGAGATCCCCGACACCACGGTGGTCAGCCCCTTCACCCCGGAGACCGCGCGGCAGATCTCGCCCGACGGGACGATCGCCTACGCCGAGGTCAACCTGGCCGACCGCGACTCCACGCAGTACGAGACGGCGGCCGAGACGGCCCGCAAGCTGGCCGCCGCCGCCGACATCCCCGGCACCGACGTGGATCTGGGCGGCGCGATCTTCGTCGAGCAGCCCGAGTTCTCCAGCGAGATCATCGGCATCGGGGCGGCGATGGTCATCCTGCTGATCGCCTTCGGCTCCGTGCTGGCGATGGGCCTCCCGATCATGACCGCCCTGTTCGGCATCGCCGCCGGCATCGCCCTGGTGGGCCTGGCCGTGAACGTGATCGGCATGCCCAGCTTCTCGAACCAGGCCGTGATGATGATCGCCATCGGCGTGGGAATCGACTACGCCCTGTTCATCGTCACCCGCTACCGCGAGAACCTCCACGCCGGTGAGGATCCGGAGCGGGCGGTGGTCCGGGCGATCGACACGGCGGGCCGGGCGGTCATCTTCGCCGGCACCACCGTGATCCTGGCGGTGCTGGGGCTGTTCACGATGGGCATGAGCATGATGAACGGACTTGCCGTCGGCATCGCCCTGGGCGTGCTGATGACGATGCTGGCGGCGGTCACGCTGCTGCCCGCGGTGCTCGGCTACGTGGGCCGCAACATCGACAAGCTCGGCCTGCCGCACCGGGCCCGCAAGGAGGGCGCCGACGACCGGTCGATCTGGTATCGCTGGAGCCAGGTGATCCAGAAGCGGCCGTGGCCGCCGCTGATCATCGGCACGCTGTTCCTCCTGCTGCTGGCGACGCCGCTGCTGTCGATGCGGCTCGGCAACAGCGACACCGGCACTAACCCGAAGTCGGACACCACCCGCCGCGCCTACGACCTGCTGGCCGAAGGCTTCGGCCCGGGCTTCAACGGCCCCTTCCTGCTGGTCGCCGAGACGCCGGGCGGTCAGTCGGACCTGGCGACCCTCGGCAAGCTGTCCACGAAGCTGAACCAGACCGACGACGTGGCGTTCGCATCACCGCCGATCCCCAACGACGCTGGTGACGCCGCGCTGCTGCAGGTGGTCCCGAGCAGCGCTCCGCAGGACCAGGCGACCAGCGACCTGGTGCACACGCTGCGCGACGACACGATCCCGTCGGTCACCGACGGCACCGATCTGGATGTGCTGGTGGGCGGCTACACGCCGATGATCGTCGACTTCTCCAGCTACATGGCCGAGCGGCTGCCGTTGTTCATCGGGACCGTGCTGCTCCTGTCGTTCGTCCTGCTGATGGCCGTGTTCCGGTCGCTGCTGGTGCCGCTCAAGGCGGTGGTGATGAACCTGATCTCCATCGGCGCGGCCTACGGGGTGCTGGTGGCGATCTTCCAGTGGGGCTGGGGCGCCGGTCTGGTGGGCGTCCACACGAAGGGGCCGATCGAGATGTGGCTGCCGATGATGCTGTTCGCCGTGGTCTTCGGCCTGTCGATGGACTACGAGGTGTTCCTCCTGTCGCGCATCCGTGAGGAGTACGACCGCAGCGGCGACAACGCCTCGGCGGTGGCCAAGGGCCTGGCGTCGACGGCCCGGGTGATCACGGCCGCGGCGGTGATCATGGTGTTCGTCTTCGGGTCGTTCGCGCTCGGCCCGATGATCGCCATCAAGGAGATGGGCGTCGGCTTGGCGGTGGCCGTGTTCCTCGACGCCACGGTGGTCCGCATGGTGATGGTGCCGGCGACGATGGAGCTGCTCGGCGACCGCAACTGGTGGCTGCCGAAGTGGCTCGACCGCATCCTGCCGACGATCCACGTCGAGGCCGGCAAGGACGACCCCGCCGGGTCGCGCCAGCCGGAGCCCGTCGGCCAAGGCTAGGGCTGGAGCAGCTTCGCGATCCGACGGGACGCCACCCGCGTCCCCACCCAGCCCATGACCAGCAGGTAGAGCGCGTTGAGCAGCAGGCCGGCGTGGAGGTCGCCGAGCGTGACCGACCGGGTGAGCACCACGCCCTGGTACAGCGGCGTCCAGCGGATCACCGCGGCGAGGCCGTCCGGGTAGCGCTCCAGCGGGAAGAACGTGGCCGAGAACAGGAACAGCGGCACCATCACCATGCCGACCTTGTCGAAGTCGAGGTACGACCGCATGTACGTGGTGGCGCCCAGGCCCGCCCCGGCGAAGGCGAAGCCCACCAGCAGGGCGATCGGCAACCCCAGCACCGCCCAGAACGACGGCGTCAGCCCGAACAGCGCCATCACCACCAGGAACCCGACGGCGTACACCGCGCCCCGCAGCAGCGACCAGGCCACCTCGCCGAGGGCGACGTCCTGGGCGTCGAGCGGCGTGGCCAGCATGGCGTCGTAGGCCTTGGAGTACTTGAACTTCACGAAGAAGTTGAAGGTGGTGTCGAGGATGGCGCCGTTCATGGCGGCGTTGGCCAGCATGGCGGGGGCGACGAACTGGTCGTAGGCGATGGGACGGCCGCCGGGGCCGGGCACCGTGCCGACCAGCTCGCCCACGCCGACGCCCAGCGACAGGAGCAGCAGCACCGGCTCGACGAACCCGGACGCGACCGCCAGCCAGTACGTCCGCATCACCCGCATGTTGCGCTCGAGGATCCGCAGAGCCCGCTCCGGCGGCGTCCCGACCCGGGAGCGGACGGCGCTCGCCACCTGCGTCGCCGTTACCGCGTCGACCAGCGTCATTGTTCCCCGCTCCTGGCGCTCCGCGCCGGGCCGCTCGGGCCACGCTCGCTCTTCGGCTGTGAACCCGGCCAGCGCCTTGCCTCGGTGGGCCTCGCCGCGGACGGACGCTCGCTCACGCGGCCAGCCTCCGGGTGAAGCCGCGCCCGGCGAGGAGGCAGCCGAGGGCGATGGCCGTTGCCAGGTAGGCGGTGTGGCCCACGCCTTCGACGAGGCCCAGCGTGCCGGTGGTGGCGCCCCGGCACAGCTCGACGACGTGCCACAGCGGCGTGGCCCACGCCAGCGGCCGGATCGCGGAGGGGAGGTCCGACAGCGGGAAGAACGTGCCCGAGAAGACGAACATCGGCATGATCACGATGCGGAAGATCACCGGGAAGCTGCCGTCCGTGTCGCGGGTGATCGACCACGCCGCCAGCAGCGACGAGAAGGTCAGCGCGCAGAGCACGGCAGCCGGGACCGCGAGCACGCCCCAGACCGACGGGACCGCGCCCAGCAGGGCCGCGGTCACCACGAACGACACCGCGGACGCGCCGCTCATCACGCCCCGCCACAGCAGCCAGCCGCCGAACACGTCGGCGGGCCGCAGCGGGCTGGCCACGGCGGCGTTGAAGGTGCCCTGCCACTTGTGGCCGCCCATCACGCCCCACAGGCCGTCGCCGGTCATGTTCTGCATCACGCCGCCGGCCAGGAGCCCGGGCGCCACGAAGGTCAGGTAGTCGAAGCTGCCCACGCTGCCGCTGCCGGTGCCCGAGTCGACGTAGCTGCCCAGCCCGAGCCCGATGCCGCCGAGGAACAGCAGAGGCACCACGAAGAACGAGAACACCCACGCCTTCCACAGCTTGAGCCAGCCGCGGGCCTCGCGCTCCGTGTAGCGGAGCATCACGGGGACGGCCACGGCCCCGCTACTCCTCGTCGAGCCGGCGGCCCGTGATCTGGAGGAACACGTCCTCCAGCGAGCTGCGGCGGGACAGGGCCGAGTCGTGGGTCGCGTCGAGGTCGCCGATGTGGCGGACGGTGTCGTCGGCGTGGTCGGTGTAGACGAGCAGGCGGTCGGGCAGCGGCTCGACCTGCTCGCCGGCCTCGCCCAGCCGCCCGGCGGCCGTGGCCTGGATCTCGGGCGTCGGGTAGCGCAGCTCGACGACCTCACGGGTGCAGTAGCGCTCGATCAGCGCCCGGGGCGAGCCCTCGGCCACGATGAGGCCCTGGTCCATGATCACGAGGCGGTCGCAGAGCTGCTCGGCCTCGTCCATGTAGTGGGTGGTCAGCACGAGGGTCACGCCCTCCCGCTTGAGCCGGTAGAGGCGCTCCCACAGCAGGTGACGGGCCTGTGGGTCGAGGCCGGTGGTCGGCTCGTCGAGGAGGAAGAGCTCGGGCCGGTTCATCAGGCCGCGGGCGATCGTCAGCCGGCGCCGCATGCCGCCCGACAGGGGATCGACCCGGTCGTGGCGGCGGTCGGTCAGCCGGGCGAAGTCGAGCAGCTCCTCGGCCCGTTCCCGCACCTCGGCCATGGGCAGCCCGAAGTAGCGGCCGTAGATCACCAGGTTGTCCCACACGCTGAGCTCGAGGTCGAGGTTGTCGAGCTGGGGGACCACGCCGATGCGGGCCCGGATCTGGGCGCCGTGGGTGCGGGGGTCGAGCCCGAGCACCGACAGGGCGCCGTCGGTGCGGGGCGACACGCAGGCGATCATGCGCATCGTGGTCGTCTTGCCGGCGCCGTTGGGGCCGAGGAATCCGAACACCTCGCCCCGCGCCACCGCGAAGTCGACGCCCCCGACGGCTACGGACCCGTCGAAGTGCTTGGTCAGCGCCTTCGCCTCGACGAGGGGCGGTGGGCTGTCGTCGTCGCTCGTGGCCGCCCCCTCCATCCGCCCGACGGTACCGGGAGGGCCCCGGCCCGCCCGAACGGTTTTCGGCGCGTTAGGTTCCGACCGAACCGGACGAAGAGGAGGTGCCCGATGCCGCACGTCTACGCCTTCGACCACGCCCACGAGCACCCGCCGAAGGACATGAAGGACCTCCTCGGCGGCAAGGGCGCCAACCTGGCCGAGATGACCTCGGTGCTGGAGCTGCCGGTACCGCCGGGGTTCACGATCACCACCGACGCCTGTCGGGCCTACATGGCGTCCGGCTGGCCTGCCGGCCTGGGGGACGAGGTGGCGACGCAGGTGGCCCGGCTGGAGCAGGTGATGGGGCGCCGGCTCGGCGACGTGACCGACCCGCTGCTGGTGAGCGTGCGGTCGGGCGCCAAGTTCTCGATGCCGGGGATGATGGACACCGTCCTCAACCTGGGCCTCAACGACGACAGCGTCGACGGCTTGGCGGCGGCCACCGGCGACGAGCGCTTCGCCTACGACTCCTACCGGCGCTTCGTGGCGATGTACGGCCGCATCGTCCTCGACCTCGACGGCGAGCTGTTCGACGACGAGCTGGAGCGGGCCAAGGCGGCGGCAGGTGTCCGCACGGATGCCGAGCTCCCGGCCGAGACCCTCCGGGGCCTGTGCACCACCTACAAGGCGATCGTCGCCGAGCACACCGGCCGCGCCTTCCCGCAGGCGCCCGAGGCCCAGCTGCGGGGCGCCATCGAGGCCGTGTTCTCCTCATGGGACAGCCCTCGGGCCCGGGCCTACCGGGAGCGGGAGAAGATCCCGCACGACCTGGGCACCGCGGTGAACGTGCAGGTGATGGTGTTCGGCAATCGCGACGACAACTCCGGGACGGGCGTGGGCTTCACCCGCGACGCCGCCACGGGCGAGGCCCGGCCCTACGGCGACTTCCTGGTCAACGCCCAGGGGGAGGACGTGGTCGCCGGCATCCGCAACACCGAGAGCCTCGACGACATGGCCCGGCACTTCCCGGAGATCCACGCCGAGCTGCTCCACGTCTTCGCCCGCCTCGAGGCCCACTACCGCGACATGTGCGACACCGAGTTCACCATCGAGCAGGGCAAGCTCTGGATGCTGCAGACCCGGGTGGGCAAGCGCACCGGTCGGGCGGCCCTGCGGATGGCGGTGGAGATGGCGTCGCCCGACAACGCCGGCGGCGCCTGGTCGCTCACCCGGGAGGAGGCGCTCCTGCGGATCACCGAGGATCACCTCGACCAGGTGCTCCACCCGCAGTTCGCCGCCACCGAGGTGACGGTCCTCGTCACTGGGCTCCCCGCGTCGCCCGGGGCCGCGGTGGGGAAGGTGTACTTCACCGCCGACGACGCGGTCGTCGCCGCCGAGCGCGGTGAGCCGGTGATCCTCGTCCGCAGCGAGACGTCCCCCGACGACGTGCACGGCATGCAGGTGGCGCAGGGCATCCTCACCGCCCGCGGGGGCCTGGCCAGCCATGCGGCCGTGGTCGCCCGGGGCTGGGGGATTCCGGCGGTCGTGGGGGCGGAGGCGCTCCGCATCGCCGGCAAGGAGCTCACGGTCGGCGAGACGAAGGTGGCCGAGGGCGACGTGGTGTCGCTCGACGGCGCCACCGGTCGTGTCGTGCTCGGCGAGGTCGAGCTGAGCGCCGCCGAGGCGTCGGGCGAGCTGCAGACGATCCTGGCCTGGGCCGACGAGGTGCGCACGGGTGACAACGCCGGCCGCCTGCGCCTCGGCGTCCGGGCCAACGCGGATACCGGTGACGACGCGACGGTCGCCCGCGACTTCGGCGCCGAGGGCATCGGGCTGTGCCGCACCGAGCACATGTTCCTCGCCGAGGACCGGCTGCCGGTCGTCCGGGAGATGATCCTGGCTGACGACCCCGACGGCGAGGCGGCCGCCCTGGAGAAGCTGCGGGTGGTGCAGAAGACCGACTTCGTCGACGTGCTGGCGGCGATGGACGGCCTGCCCGTCACCGTCCGCCTGCTCGACCCGCCGCTCCACGAGTTCCTCCCCAGCATCCATGAGCTGGAGGTGAAGGAGGCGACGTCGGGGCTCTCCGACGAGGAGCAGCAGATGCTCGCCGCGGCCCGGGCCTGGCACGAGCAGAACCCGATGCTGGGCACGCGGGGCGTGCGGCTGGCCGTCCTCAAGCCGGGCCTGTACGCCATGCAGGTGCGGGCGTTGCTGGAGGCCGTCGACGAGCGCCTCGCCGACGGTGGCACCCCGATCGTCGAGGTGATGATCCCGCTCACCGTCGTGCGGGAGGAGCTGGCGCTGGCCCGGAGCTGGGTGGAGGAGGTCGTCGGCACCGGGAACGAGCACGTCACCGTCGGCACGATGGTCGAGACGCCCCGGGCCGCGCTGCGGGCCGCCGAGATCGCCGAGGTGGCCGACTTCTTCAGCTTCGGCACCAACGACCTGACGCAGATGACGTTCGGCTTCAGCCGCGACGACGTGGAGTCGCGCCTGATGCCGGCGTACCTGGCGGCGGGTCTGCTGCGGCGCAACCCGTTCGAGACGCTCGACGCTGCCGGGGTGGGCGAGCTGGTGCGGCTGGGCGTCGAGCGGGGGCGGTCGACGCGGCCGGACCTGAAGGTGGGCGTGTGCGGCGAGCACGGTGGCGACCCCGAGTCGATCGCGCTGTTCCTGGAGGCCGGCGTCGACTATGTGTCGTGCAGTCCGTATCGGGTACCTGTCGCGCGACTGGCTGCCGCCCAGGCCGTCATCCACCAGACCGGTTAGGGAGGAATAACTGACTGTGTTCCCCGACCGCCTATAGTGCGTATCGACCGAAGGGGAGTAGCCCTGACGGCGTCATCGTCAATACGGCTCCGGCCCGGTGGCGTCGGCCCGTGTGGCGGGCGAGACCTTCGGCTGATTCGTCACAGGTGACAGCAGCCGGAGGCAACCCCACGTGTCCATCGCCCTACTCGCATCCGAGGCATCGAGCAGCGAGAACTTCGCCAGCTTCGACGTGCCGATCGGCATCTGGATCGGGTTCGTCGCTGTTATCTCGGCGCTGCTGATCGTCGACCTGCTGCTCGTGCACCGGACGGCGCACGTCATCACCACCAAGGAAGCGGCGATCGAGTCGGCGATCTGGATCGCCCTGGGCATCTCGTTCACCCTCGTCATGTGGTGGTGGCACGGTGGCGACGCGGCGGGCGAGTACATCTCGGGCTACCTGATCGAGAAGAGCCTCTCGGTCGACAACGTGTTCGTGTGGGCCCTGATCATGAGCTACTTCGCGGTGCCCCGCGAGTACCAGTTCCGGGTCCTCTTCTGGGGTGTCTTCGGCGCCCTGGTGCTGCGGTTCGTCTTCATCTTCGCCGGCGTCGAGCTGCTCAACCGCTTCGAGTGGATGCTCTACGTCTTCGGCGGCTTCCTCATCGTCACCGCCATCCGGCTGCTGCGGCAGAACGACGAGGAGGTCCACCCCGACAACAACCCGGTGTTGAAGTTGGTGCGGAAGGTGGTCCCGTCGACCACCCGGTACGACGGCCAGAACCTCTTCACGCGGATCGACGGGAAGAAGCTGGCGACGCCGCTGCTGGCGGTGCTGGTGGTGATCGAGACCAGCGACGTGGTGTTCGCCGTCGACTCGATCCCGGCGATCCTGGCGGTGAGCCGCGAGCAGTTCATCGTGTTCAGCTCGAACGCCTTCGCCATCCTCGGCCTGCGGTCGCTGTACTTCCTGCTGGCCGACCTGCGCGACCGCTTCACCTACCTGCAGCAGGGCCTGGCGGTCATCCTCGCCTTCGTGGGCATCAAGATGATCCTGGCCAACCAGTTCCACATCGACACCGTGTACAGCCTGGGGTTCATCGCCGTGGTGCTGGCGGGGGCGATCGGGGTGTCGTGGTTCGTCGACAAGAACAAGACCGACGGCGGCGACGGGGGCGACGGCGAGTCCGATCGTGACGACGTGGTGCTCGTCGAGGACGCGCCGTAAGCCTGAGGTTTCCCCCGTGTCTTTCACGGGCATTCGCGTCGGCCTATGGAAGCAGTAGGTCATCCATATCCCGCAGCGCTGGAGATCGACTCGCCGGAGCGCATGGCGCGCTGGCGACCGCTCGTCCAGTGGCTGCTCGCCTTGCCGCACTTCGCGATCCTCTACGCGCTGACCATCCTGTCCCGGGTCGTCGGGTTCATCAGCTGGATCATCGTGCTGTTCACCGGCAAGCTCCCACCGTGGGTCGCAGGGGTGCAGGCTATGTACCTCCGCTACTCCAACCGAGTGACGGCGTATGCCGGGTTCCTGAAGGACGCGTACCCGCCGTTCAGCTTCGACACAGCCACCCACGATCCGGGTGACTACCTCGGCGAGACCGTCGAGTTCGAGCCCCAGCTGGAGCATCGCAACCGGCTGACGGTCCTGCTGCGGGTGCTGTTGGTGATCCCGCAGCTGATCGTGCTGTTCTTCGTCGGCATCGCGGCGTCCGTCGCCTGGCTCGTCGGGTTCTTCGCCGTGCTGTTCACGGGTCAGTGGCCCGAGGGCATCCGACGGTTCGTGGTCGGTTCGATGCGTTGGTCGCTCCGCGTGGATGCGTACTTCATGCTGATGACCGACGAGTACCCGCCGTTCAGCCTCGAGCCGTAAGCCAGGCCTCGCCATCGATCGTCGTCCCCGCCCCCGGGCGAGGGACGACGATCGTGCGCGTGTGGGCCGCTATGCCACCCCTCCAACCACCTCGACGCCCTTGCGTCCGGCCTCGGTGACGAACCGGGCGTAGGTGGACACGGTGGCGTCCTGGGAGCGGACGGTCGACATGGTGCGCAGGTCGGTCAGCCAGCGCTCGCGGTCGACGTCGCACACCAGGTAGCCCCGCCCGTTGTCGATGAACTTCCAGTGGGGGCTCTCGGCCTTGATGGGGTCGTAGGTGGCGTGGAAGGCGTCGCGGCTCCCGTCGGAACCGGAGCTGATCGACGTGCCGGTCAGCTCGGCACCGACGGCGGGCGACGCCGGGTCGTAGAAGTCGGCCTTCAGGTCGGAGACCCAGGTGGCGTGGCGGTCGCCGGTGAGGACCACGGGGTTCGCCACCCTGGCCAGCTCGCCGAGCAGCCGCTGGCGGGGGACCCGGTAGCCGTCCCAGTTGTCGAAGTCGAACACCTCGACGGGGCCGGCCGAGCGGTCGTTCTGGGCGACCATCGTCTGCTGGGCGAGGACGTTCCAGCGGGCGCGTGACCGGCGCAGGCCCCGGAACAGCCACTCCTCCTGCTCGGCGCCGAACATGGTGGCCGCCGGGTCGTTGGCGCCGGCGAGGTCGGCGGGCTGGTCGGAGCGGTACTGGCGGGTGTCGAGCACGTCGACCTGCAGGAGGTCGCCCCAGCCGAAGCGGCGGTACAGCGGGATGTCGATGCCCCGGGGCTTGGCGCTCGGCGGCAGCGGCATGTGCTCCCAGTAGGCCTGGAACGCCGCGGCCCGGCGGGCGAGGAACGCCTCCTGGGGCTGGTTGGCGGGGTCCTGGGGGATCTCGTCGGCCCAGTTGTTGTCGACCTCGTGGTCGTCGAACGTGACGAGCCAGGGGAACGCCGCGTGGCACGACTGCAGGTCGCCGTCGCTGCGGTAGCGGGCGTGGCGGCCGCGGTAGTCGTCGAGGCTGTACGGCTCGTCGACGCCGTCGTGCTGGCGGAGGGCGGTGGCGCTGGGGCGGCCCTCGTAGATGTAGTCGCCGAGGAAGACGACGAACGCCAGGTCCTCCTGGGCGAGGGCCCGGTGGGCCACGTAGTAGCCGTCCTGGTAGTTCTGGCAGGAGGCGGTGGCGAAGCGGAGGTGGTCGAGGCGCTTCCCGGGTCGGGGCGCGGTGCGGGTGCGACCGGTGGGGCTCACCTCGCCGCCGGCGCGGAACCGGTACCAGTAGGTCGCGTCGTCGCGGAGGCCGTGGAGCTGCAGGTGGAGGCTGTGGCCCTCCTCGGGCACGGTGGTGACGTGGCCGCGGCGCACGACGCGGCGGAAGCGCTCGTCGGACGCCACCTCCCAGTCGACGCGGTAGGGGGTGGCGGGCATGCCGCCTCCGGGGATGAGCGGGTCGGGGGCGAGGCGGGTCCAGAGGACGACGCCGTCGTGGGTCGGTTCACCGGAGGCGACGCCGAGGGTGAAGGGCGGGGCGGGCAGCGGCGGAGGCGGCGAGGGTCGGTTGTGTCCCGTCGAAGCGAGCGCGGCGGTCGGGTCCATGATGCTGACGGCGCTGGCTCCTGCGACGGCGCCACCGGCAGCCTTGATGAAGGCACGTCGGTCCATGCCCCCAGACTCCGGCACCGGGGTGGCAGCGGCTTTGCGACGCCGTGTCGCCCAGTCGAAGGCGCGGTGAAAGGTTTGCTCCCGCGACCGCTGTCCCCGAGGCCGGGGTTCGGTACATGCGTTCGGTAACCTCGCCGGCCATGGGCATCCTCGACGAGGACGTAGTCGCCGTCCGTGCGGCCAGCGACGTCGTCGGGATCGTCAGCCAGTACCTCCAACTCCGCAAGGTCGGCCGCCGCTGGACCGGCCTCTGCCCCTTCCACCCCGAACGCACCCCGAGCTTCTCCGTCAACGCCGAGGAGGGGCTCTACTACTGCTTGGCAGGGGAGACCCAGGTACTGACCTGGGAGGGTGTCAAGCCGATCCGGGAGCTGGCGGGGACGACGGCGAGGATCCTGACCGAGAAGGGTCGGTGGGTCGACGCCCCCTTCATGTCGTTCGGCGTCCAGCCCCTGATGCGGGTCACCCTGACCCGGAACGGTCAGCGGAAGGTCATCCACGCCACGCCCGAGCATCGCTGGTTCGTGCGGGGGCGGGGGACGCACCGGTACGAGCGCACCACCGCCGAGCTTCGCAAGGGACAGTCGCTCGCCTGGTCGTTCACCCCGAACCGCACCCGCAACCTCGAGGAGCTCTCACCGTTCGGGATCGCCCACGGGATCGTCTTCGGTGACGGCAGCCTCTTCGGTCGCAGCGCTCCCACGGTTTCTCACCACGCCTCCACCGGCGGAACGCCCACCTCGGTGTTGGAACGGCCGAGGTCGGGCAGCCAGCAGCCGGACCTCGACGAGTCCCCGCAGTACCTGGCCGGATGGCTGGCCGGCTACCTCGCCGCCGATGGTCACGTCGCCACCGACGGCACCTGCAGCATCAACTCGGCCGATCGCTCGAACCTGGAGCTCGTGCGCGACGTGTGCACCCGCCTCGGCATCGGCACCTACGGCGTCGAGCGTGAGCCCGGCGAGCTCCACCGGGTGCACCTGATCGCCGAGGACCTGGACGAGCGGTTCTTCCTCGTCGACGAGCACCGGCGTCGCTTCGCCGGGTCGTCGAAGAAGTGGAGCCGCCGGGGGTGGGTCGTGCAGTCGGTGGAGGAGACCGACCGGGTCGAGGAGGTGTACTGCGCCCAGGTCGAGGGGACCCACAACTTCACCCTCGAAGACAACATCCTCACCGGCAACTGCTTCGGGTGTCAGGCGAAGGGCGACGTGATCACGTTCGTTCGGGAGATCGAGCACCTCGACTTCGTGGGGGCCGTGGAGTGGTTGGCGGGCAAGGCCGGCGTGTCGTTGCACTACACGGAGCGCAACGAGGGGGAGGGGCGCAAGCGGCGGGCGAGGCTGGTGACGGTCATGCAGCAGGCGGTCGACTGGTACCACGAGCGGCTGCTGTCGTCGGCCGACGCCGGCGGCGCCCGTCGCTACCTGCGGGAACGGGGGCTCGAGGGCGACGTGGTGCGGGAGTACCGCATCGGCTGGGCGCCCGACGACTGGGACCAGCTGTGCCGGGCGCTGCACCTCAGTGAGGACGACGCCCGCGACACCGGACTCGGGTTCCGCAACAGCCGCAACCGCCTGCAGGACACGTTCCGGGGCCGGGTTCTGTTCCCGATCAGCGACCCGCAGGGCGACCCGGTCAGCTTCGGCGGCCGCATCCTCCCCGGCAACGACGACCCCCGGAACCACGGCAAGTACAAGAACACCCCGGAGACGCCGCTCTACCACAAGAGCAAGATCCTCTACGGGCTCGACCGCTCCAAGGCCCACATCGTCTCGGCCGACACCGCGGTGGTGTGCGAGGGCTACACGGACGTGATCGGGTTCGCCCGCAGCGGGGTGCCGCTGGCGGTGGCGACCTGCGGTACGGCGCTCACCGACGAGCACGTGAAGCTGCTGCGCCGCTACGCCAAGCGCCTGGTGCTGGCGTTCGACGCCGACGGTGCCGGCCAGGCCGCGGCCGAGCGCTTCTATCGGTGGGAGCGCGATCACGACCTGGAGGTCGCGGTCGCCGACCTGCCGCCCGGCCGTGACCCCGCGGACGTGGCGCAGTCGGAGCCGGAGCGGCTGAAGCAGGCGGTCGACGGGGCGACGCCGTTCCTGCGCTTCCGGCTCGACCGAGCCTTCGCCGCCGCCGACCTGGCGACCCCCGAGGGTCGGGCCCGGATGGCCGAGCGGGCGATGACGATCGTGGCCGAGCACCCCCTCGACCTGGTGCGCGACCAGTACCTGATGGACGTCGCCAGCCGCTGCCGGCTCGACCCCGAGCGCCTGCGCCCCACCCTCGACAAGGCCATCGTGGCCGCCAAGGAGGCGCCCCGGGCCCCCGAGAAGGTCGCGACCAAGCCGAAGCGCGCCGACGGTTGGGACGACGGCCCGCCCCCCGCCGGCTGGGAGGAGTTCGGCAGCACCCCGCCGCCCGGCGACCACGGCGCTGGCGGCGACAGCCGCGGCCCCCGTGAGCAGCAGGGGCGGCAGCGCCCCGCAGCACCGGGGCGGCGCGACGACGGCACCGGCCGGCCGGCGCTGGAGGTCCTCGGGCACGCCGTGCACAACCGGGGCGAGGTCGAGACGTGGCTGCGGGTCGAGCTGTTCCGCGACCCCACCCATCGGGCCGCGCTGGAAGCGCTCGCGGTCGGCCCCTCGGTGCGGGAGGCGATCGACGCCGCGCCGCCCGATGTCGCCGACCTGCTGGCGCGCCTGGTGGTCGCCGAGCCCGACTCCGAGCCCTTCGACGCCGTACGTCGTCTCGGCACGGAGGTGGCCCGGACCGAGCTGACCGGACTGCGTCTCGGGGCCGCCAGCCACGACGACCCGGGCGCCGTCCTGGCCGAATCGGCCTTCCTGGGTCACCTGGTCGACGACCTACGCGGGCTCGATACCAGCATGACCGCGCTGGATCGGTTGCTAGCCTGGCTCAATCAACGGGTTGGAGACGGGGGATGACGGAAGCTGCATCGACGCTGAGCGCATGGGACAGGTCGGCCCGATCGACGGTCGAGCGTGCCATCGCAAGAGCCCGGTCCACGGGGCGTCTGACGCAGGATGATCTCGTACGCTTGTTGCCCGACGTCGAGCTCAGCGTGGAGGTCCTCGACGAGATCCGGCGGCGCTGCAAGGAGGCTGGCGTGGTTCTCGAGGAGTCCGGTGATCTTGACATCACGGTGTTGGACGGTGAGCTGACCGCCGACCCGTCGCTGGGGCGCGCGGCCGCGGCCGAACGTCGCCGGGCTCGGCTCGGCGGGAAGAAGGCCGGCGAGAGCGGCGCTTCGACGTCCGATCCGGTGCGCATGTACCTGCGCGAGATCGGCCGCGTCCCCCTGCTCACCGCCCAGGGCGAGGTCGACCTGGCGATCCGCATAAAGGCCGGCGTCGAGGCGTCGGTGCGCCTGGCCGAGGCCGAGGCTTCGGGCGAGACCGGCGCCGAGAGCCTGCCCGCCGACGAGGCCGGCGAGCTGCAGTTGCTCGCCGACGACGGCGACATGGCCAAGAGCGCCCTGATCCAGGCCAACCTGCGGCTGGTGGTGTCGATCGCCAAGCGCTACGTCGGGCGGGGCATGCAGCTGCTCGACCTGGTGCAGGAGGGCAACATGGGCCTGATGCGTGCGGTCGAGAAGTTCGACCACACCAAGGGCTTCAAGTTCTCCACCTACGCCACCTGGTGGATCCGCCAGGCCATCACCCGGTCGATCGCCGACCAGGCCCGCACCATCCGCATCCCGGTGCACATGGTCGAGTCGATCAACAAGGTGCACCGGGTGCAGCGCCAGATCGTGCAGGAGCTCGAGCGCGAGCCCACGGTCGAGGAGCTGGCCGAGCGGGTCGGCCTGACGCCCGAGCGGGTGCGGGAGATCCAGCGCATCTCGCTCGACCCGCTGTCGCTCGATTCGCCGATCGGCGAGGAGGACGACTCGTTCCTCGGCGACTTCATCAAGGACGACGACGCCGACGAGCCGCTCGACATCGCCACCCGGCAGATGCTGCAGGAGGCGGTCAACGAGGTGCTGGGCGAGCTGAACGACCGCGAGCGCGAGGTCGTGCGCATGCGCTTCGGCCTGGGCGACAACACCGAGGCCCGCACCTTGGAAGAGGTCGGCAAGGAGTTCGGCGTCACCCGCGAGCGCATCCGGCAGATCGAGTCGAAGACGCTGGCCAAGCTGCGTCACCCCAACCACGCCCAGCGCCTGCGGGACTACCTCGACGGCGAATAGCGCTCACGGGGCTGGGCATGGCGACTGCTACAGTCCAGAGGCTCATTCCGGGGTAGCTCAGCTGGCAGAGCGACGGACTGTTAATCCGTTTGTCGTGGGTTCGAGCCCCACCCCCGGAGCAAGTAGCCCGGTGCCCATGTAAACCAGCCAGCCTCCTCTGGCGTATCTGGGCATGGAGACGGTTCTGCAGCGAACGTTCGAGGAAGCCTTCCCCGAGCTGTTCCGCGTCGCTTACCGCGCGGCGTACCGGGTGACGGGTGACGCTGCGGCGTCGGAGGACGCGGCCAGCGAGGCGCTCGTCCGGGCCGGGCTGCGGTGGCGTCGCATCAGCGGCCGATCGCTGCCGTGGGTCGTGCGGGTGGCGACGAACCTCGCCATCGACCAGACCCGTCGCCGTGCCCGCGAGCGTCCTGTGGCCCATCACGGCACGACGTCCGACGGCATCGAGTCGGTCCAGGCCAGCGTCGACCTCCACCGAGCGTTGAAGGCGCTGCCGAAGCGCCAGCGCGAGGTGGTCGTCCTGCGCTACTTCGGCGAGCTGAGCGAACGGGAGATCGCCGCCGAGCTGGGCGTCGCGCCCGGGAGCGTGAAGAGCCATGCCAGCCGCGGCCTCGCCGCTCTGCGGGCAGGACTCGAAGAAGAGTCCCCTGACGGCCAACTAGAACCCGAGGAGCTTCGCTGATGACCGCCGACCTGCCGTTCGTGCACCCCGCCCAGGACCCCTCGATCGAGACCACCGACCGGGCCCGGAGTCGGGTCCAGCGCCTCGTGCGCCGACGTCGAGCCCAGCGTCGTGCTCTCGGATCGACCGCTTTCGTCGCTCTGGCCACCGTCGGTGCCTTCGGCACCATCGGGACGTTGACCGGTGGCGATGACGACGACCTCGTCGCCCAGGGAGGGGTCGGCGATCGCGCCGACGTCGATCCGGACACAGCGTGGTCCGGCGCCGTCCTCGCGGAGGACGGGCGCACGTTGACGATCATGGTCGGGTCCTCGCCCGCCGGCGACGGACCATGTGACCAGAACCTCGTCCACGAGGTCCTCGAGACCGGCGAGTCCGTGACCGTCGGGTTCGAGGAGTTGCCCGGCCCTCCGGCCTCCGAGGATGTCGCCTGCATCACGCTGGCGCAGCCCCAGAGGTTCGACATCGACCTCAGCGCACCGCTCGGCGACCGGCAGGTCTACGACGGCGTGGGGCCCGAGCCTCAGACGGTGCACCGCCTCGCCGAGCTGGTCGACGTCACCACCGTGCCCGACGGGTGGACCGCCGAGGAGCCGATGATCTCCGGTGTCGAGGGGGACGGCTGGCAGCAGACCTTCCATCGGGACGGCGCCGACTGGTACTTCGCGGTCGACCAGCAGCCGGAGTCCGACGCCACCACACCGGAGGGGACGCCGGCGCCCGTGACGGTCCACGGCATCGAGGGCCTGCGCTACTCGGGCCAGATGAACGACACGATGGAGTCGATCGTCTGGGTCGAGGGAGGCGTGTCGATGACGGCGCGGGGCGAGATGCAGGGCCCGCCCACGTTCACCCACCGCGACGAGCTGCTCCAGATCGCCGAGGGCGTCCGGTTACCCGCAGCCGACGGGTAGCAACGCAGGAGGACGGGCTGCCGAATCTGGCTCCATCAGTTCCCTTGCCTTGCCGTAGTGACCTACGCGTGTGGAGCGTCACCCTCGATGCGAAGTCCTGGCCTGCGTCTTTGCACGTCTCGGGCGAGCGAGCCACGCACAGTTATCAGGCCAGTTCGACCGAGCTACCTCGCGACCAGTTGCGGGCGTTTCCCGGGGAAGCGTGGGGGGTGCGACCTCGCGACCCCCGTGGGTGACGGACTCCGGCTGCGATGGCCTGCCAGACTCACGAGCCAATGAACGGTCAGTCACCTCCGCCGGGCCAACAGGCTCTTGGTGAGTTGGGTTGGCGGTCCCTCCTGCGTTCTCTGGTGCTACTGCCAATCGTCGCCATTCCGGCCGCGCCGCTCTTCGCCTGGCTCGGTGATGTTTCGTTGGGAGGCGGCTATGTGAGGGCTCTCGCAATGAGTGCGCTCGGAGGCGTCATCCTGCTCGTGCAGGCTCGAATCGCCCGCGAGGAGCGCGGCGAGTCCGGCTAGTGGGCTGTCGCGAAACGTTCCGCCGGTAACTGTCTTCAGGCGACTCTGCGGCGGTTC
>DATHJB010000117.1 GCA_035316325.1 Acidimicrobiales bacterium | reverse complement strand
CTGACCCTCAGCCCTCAGCCCTCAGACCCAGACCTTCACGTGTGGCGGTGCTCGGGGCCGGAGGCTCGCCGGAGCAGGCCCCGGTAGGCGTCCTGCGCGGTGTGGCCCTCGTAGAGCACGCCGTAGACCTCGGTGGCGATGGGCATGTCGACCCCGTGGCGCCCGGCCAGGTCCATCACGACCTTGGTCGTCTTCACGCCCTCGGCCACCATCTTCATCTCGGCCTGGATCTCGCCGATCGTGCGCCCCAGCCCGAGCTGCTCCCCCACGTAGCGGTTGCGGCTCTGCTTGGAGATGCAGGTGGCGACCAGATCGCCCATCCCGGCGAGCCCGAAGAACGTCATCGGCAGGCCGCCCATCGCCTCGCCCAACCGGGCCAGCTCGGCCAGCCCCCGGGTGATGACCGCGGCCCGGGTGTTGTCGCCGGTGCCCAGCCCGTCGGCCATGCCGGAGGCGATGGCGAACACGTTCTTGAGCGCCCCCGCGATCTCGCAGCCGAGCACGTCGGAGCTGGTGTAGACCCGGAACAGGTCGCCGGCGAAGACCCGCTGCACGTCGATCGCCACGTCGTGGTCGGCGAAGGCCATCACCGACGCGGCCGCCTGCCCGGCGAGGATCTCCCGGGCCAGGTTGGGCCCCGTGAGCACGCCGGTGGGACGGCCCGGCAACTCCTCCGCGATCACCTGGGTCATCCGCAGGTCGGTGCCCTGCTCCAGGCCCTTGGCGAGGCTGACGACGGGGATCCCCGGAGTCACGTAGCCGGCCAGCTCGCCGAGCGTCGCCCGCATGCCGTGCGACGGGACGCCCATCACCAGCACGTCGGCGCCGGCGACGGCCTCCTCCAGCAACGACGTGGCCGTCAGCTCGGCGGGCAGCGTGAAGCCCGAGAGGTAGTCGCAGTTGGTGTGGGACCGGTTCAGCTCGGCGGCCAGCTCGGCCCGGCGGCACCACAGCGTGGTCGGCACGTTCCGGCAGGCGAGCGCCGCCACCGTGGTGCCCCAGGAGCCACCACCCACGACGGCCACCCGGAACGACATGCGGAGACCCTAACCGTGTCGGACATGAGGCCATCCGAGGGCGAGCGGACAGTTCCGCCTCGGTTCGTGTTGCGGTACCAGAGGTCCGAGCGGCAGGGGGGCGCCGATACGCTCCGCTCGTGCTCCCCGCTCGGGTCGGCCGCTCGGCAGCGGTCGTCGTACCCGTCAAGGCCTTCACGGTCGCCAAGCTGCGCCTCTCCCCCGTGCTCGACCCGCCGGCCCGGGCCGCGTTAGCCCGGCAGCTCGCCGACGGGGTGGTCCGGGCCGCCGCCCCGCTGCGGGTCGTGGTCGTGTGCGACGACGACGAGGTGCACGACTGGGCCCGGGCCGCCGGGGCCGATGTCGTCTGGTGCCCCGACCGGGGCCTCAACGGTGCGGTGGCCGACGGCGTGGCGGCGCTGCGCGAGGACGGCGTCGACCGGGCCGTGGTGGCCCACGCCGACCTGCCGCTGGCCCGCGAGCTGGCCTGGGTGGCCGACTTCCCCGGCGTGACCCTGGTGCCCGACCGCCGCCGCGACGGCTCCAACGTGGTGGCCGTGCCCACCGACTCGGGGTTCGGGTTCTCCTACGGCGCCGGCTCGTTCGCCCGGCACCGGGCCGAGGCCGCCCGCCTGGGCCTGCCGCTCCGGATCGTCGACGACCACGCGCTGCGCTGGGACGTCGACCTCCCCTCCGACCTCGACTGGCCCCACGCCGACGACCTCCCCACCGGCCGCACCGTCGACCCGGTGTGGACATGACGTACGGCCGCGACCTGCCCACCCCCAGCCGCGCCCTCGCCATCGGGGCGCACCCCGACGACACCGACTTCTGGTGCGGCGCCACCCTCGCCAAGTGGGCCGAGGCCGGCTGCGAGGTGCACCACCTGGTGTGCACCGACGGGTCGAAGGGCACGTGGGACCCCGACGCCGACCTCGCCGAGCTGGTCGCCACCCGCCAGGTGGAGCAGCGCGCTGCGGCCAAGGCCCTGGGGGCGACCGGCGAGGTGGTGTTCCTCGGCTGGCCCGACGGCGAGCTGGCCTCCGACCTGCGCCAACGCTGGCAGGTCGCCTACTGGATCCGGCGACTCCGGCCCGACGTGGTGGTCGGCCACGACCCCTGGAAGCGCTACCGCCTCCACCCCGACCACCGCCACGCCGGGTTCCTCACCGTCGACGGCGTGGTCGCCGCCCGTGACCCGCACTTCTTCCCCGAGCAGCAGATCCCCCACCACCGCCCGGGGGAGCTGCTGCTGTTCGAGGCCGACGAGGCCGACCACGTCGAGGTGGTCGACGAGGGCCACGCGCTGCGGAAGCTCGACGCCCTCGAAGCCCACCGCAGCCAGTTCCGCTCCACCATGTTCGTCGACGAGGCCACGCCCGAGCGCGACGACCAGCTCGAGGAGTTCCATGCCCGGGTCCGCGGGCGACTCGCCGAGCACGGTGCCCTGGTGGGAGCACCCCTCGGCGAAGCCTTCAAGCGCCTCGCCACCGACCAGTAGGCCGGCGCGACCAGTAGGCCCCGGGGTCAGTTCACCGACGGGTGGGGCGGGAAGTTGGCGAGGCGGGCGAGCTTGCCACCCTGGCGACGCAGCACGGCCCGCCACATCGTCTCGGGATCGGGGGCGAACACGTCCTCGACCACGGCGTCGACCACCACCCAGGCGTCCTGGGCCAGCTCCTGCTCCAGCTGCGACGGACCCCAGCCCGAGTAGCCGATGAACACCCGGATGCCGTCGAGCGACGGCGCCAGCTCGGCCGGCTCGAGGTGCAGGTCGACGGCACCGAGGTCGCCCAGCACCTGGGTCCAACCCTCCAGATCGAGGCCCGACGAGCGCCGACCCAGCGCCACCAGGCTGTCCTGGTTCACCGGGCCGCCCACGTAGAGCACCGGCGGGTCGGCGGCGAGCGCGCCCCACTGCTCCAGCACCGCGGCGACGTCGATGTCGGTGGGCCGGTTGAGCACCACGCCCAGGGCGCCGTCCTCGGAGTGCTCGATGAGCAGGACCACGGAGCGCTCGAAGTTCGGGTCCTCCAGCATGGGCTCCGCGATCAGGAGCTTGCCCGTGAGGACGGCGTCGGCGTCGGGATCACTACTCACGTCGCACAGGATGCCAAGCCCGCGCACGAGAGACTGGCCAGATGGCAGAAGTCCTCGAACCCACCTGGTTGCCCGCCCGGTGAGGACTGCTCCGCTGCGACGTCGCAAGCTCCCCACCGGACGGACCATGCCCCGACGTGAGTGAGGCGGTGTCACCTTGGAAACGACACCCTCACGCCCGGGACGACCTACGACCAGTCACCATTCACCGGCCCGCAGCGGTGACGCCTCTTCATGTCCTCGACGCCGTCGAGTCGGTCCTCGATCTCTCGGGTCGAGCGGCTGCAGGCCGTGCACCACAGCACGGGCGGTCCTGCGGTCTTCGTGCTCAGGAAGAACTGCGCCGGCTGGTACCTCGCCGGCTTGTGGACCGTCGGCTCGCCGTAGCGGGTAGCCCGCTGCTCGTGTGGACGGTGCATCCGGCACTGCCTCCTTCAGTAACTCACCACCTCAGGCACTGACTATGGGCTCCTGAGACAGCCACAGGAACCACCGGCAGGGACAGCAATTGGACCACCCTGAGTGCCACTATCAGCACATGAGACATCGGCTGGTAGAGCTACGGGAGGCCGCCACGCTGACCCAGGAGGGACTGGCGGAGAAGCTGGGCATCTCTCCCAAGTCCGTCTACCGACACGAGGCCGGTGAGCGCACGCCGCAGATGGACACCCGGCGCAAGATGGCGAGCCTGTACGACGTCCCGCTGTCCGTGATCCACGCCGCTTTGACCGAGGGGGTGAACGGCCACGTGGTCCGGCTGCGGTTCACCCACTTCGCGTCGCTGGAGCAGGGCGCCACGGAGCTGCGCTCGTGCCAGCAGGTCTCGGTGCCCGGCCTGCTCCAGACCGCCGACTACGCCACCTCGCTGGAGTCGGTCGGGGCCACGCCTGCCAGCGACGAGGAGATCGCCCGCCGGGTCGAGCACCGGCTCCACCGGCAGCGGGTGTTGGACCGGCTGCGCCTGTACGCCCTGATCGACGCCTCCGTGCTCCTGCGAGAGACCGGCGGCCCGGACGTCATGGCCCGCCAACTGGACCACCTTCGGGAGATGAACGAGCGCCCCAACGTCGCCGTGCGGGTCATCCCCCTCGACCAACGGGCGCACGCCGTGGGTGCCGGCTCGTTCACCATCTTCACCGGCGAAGACCAGGACATGCCCTACCTGGTGGCGACGAACACGTTGATGGGACCGGCGTATCACGAGTTCCCTATCCTGGTAGCGCAATACGCTGCGACGTTCTCGCATTTGTGGGAGGAATCCGATGATCTGGCGCAAGTCGACCTACTCGACGAACGGAACTGACTGCGTCGAGCTGGCCACGGACGGCGAGAGGGTCTACGTCCGGGACAGCAAGTCACCCGACGACGGCACCGTCACCCTGTCGGCCGGGACCTGGCGGGCTCTCCTCGCCGGTGCGAAGTCGGGCCACCTGGACGACCTGCTCTAGGTCCTGTTGTACCTAGTGGAGCGTCACCTGGAAGACGGCAGCTACGACGCCATCGTCGTGGACGCCACACCCGCCGACGACGGCTCGTGCCGTGTCGAGCTCACCATCCTCGGCGGTGCCCACAAGGGCGAGGTGGTGTCGGTGCGGCGTGACGGGCTGGCGGACCGGGCGTTCGACCTGCTCGGCATCCCGGCCACGCTGACCGTCAGCGACGGGACGCCCCAGGTGCGCTTCGAGCCCTAACCGGCCGTGTCGACGGAGACGACGTCGGCCTGGACCCGGTCGATGGTCAGGTCCTGAAGGCAGCCGACCAGCTTCACCCGGTTGTTCTTCCCCAGGCCCGGCTGGACGCTGAAGCTGTAGGTACCCGGCTCGACCTCCACGACGCCGGGGTCGTCGAGCACCCTGTTCCGCACGGTGCCCCGGCAGGCGGCGACGATGGCGTCGGCGGCCTGGGCCGGGTCGCCCTTGTAGTCGTCGGCGCTGATCTGGAGGACGACCTCGCTGCGGGAGTCCGGCGACATGTGGTCGGCCCGGCTCTGGAAGGCGTCGCCCATCTCGTCGACCGCCGCGGCCCCCACCACCAGCAGCACCACCGCGAGCAGGGCCCGCTTCACGGCCGGGCTGCTCCTGCTCCCGATCCGGGGCCGGGGCCCGGGCCGGGCCCGGGGCTGGGGCTGAACGGGTCGGACCGGGCCGACGCCGCCTGACCGAGCAGCCCACCGGGCGGCAGCGCCAGGGCATCGAGCCGGCCGGCGAGGCGTCGCTCCAGCACGGGACCGCCGGTGAACCGGGCGATGCGCTCCACCACCCAGGCGACGCCCGACAGGATCACGCCCGCGCCCAGCAGCACCGGGACGAACACCGACAGCCGGTTGCCGTTGGTGGCCTCGCCGGTGCGCAGCCAGGCGAACGGCTCGAGCGACGGCGGCGCCGCGTCGTGGATGTGCGCCACCAGCCGGGGGTCGGGCTCGGCCGGACGAGCGGGCGGTGCGGTGCGCTCGTCGATCCGCTCCTCGAGCTTGCCCAGCCGCTCGAGCACCAGCACGCCGACCAGGCCCAGCTCGGCGGCGAGGAAGATGATCCCGGCCACGACGGCCCGGTTCCACTCCCATCGGGCCAGGTAGACGGCCACGTACCACCCCGCGGCCCCCATCGTCAGCAGGGTGGCCAGCAGCCCCACCCGCCGGGCGTTGAGACCCCTCATGTTTCCCGCTCCTGGGCTCCGCCCGGGCCGCTCGGGCCACGCTCGCTCATGCGGCGCCCCTCCACTCCTCGGACTCGACGGGGCTGACCTCGCCGGTGGCGCCGTCGACCACCACCCAGGTGCCGGCCGGGTAGCGCTCGCGGGCGCCGGCCAGGTCGACGACCGTCGGCACCCCGTACTCCCGCGCCAGGATCGCCAGGTGGGAGAGCACCGAACCGGTCTCGGCGACCAGCCCGGCCAGCCCCGGCAGCAGCGGCGCCAGGCTCGGGTCGAGGTGCTCCACCACCAGCACGGCGCCCTCGGAGGGCGTCCCCGTCCCGTCGTGGACCCGACCCATGCCCCGACCGCCACCGGCGCCCCGACCACCTCCGCCACCGCGGCGGGTGTTCTCGGCGGCCACCGGCACGATCACGTCGCCGGCCTGCCGGAACGCCCGGGGCAGCGGCGTCTCCACCACCGCCCGGACCTCGCGGGCCGACAGCTGCCCGGCCAGCGCGGCGTGCAGGTCGTCGAGGCTCAGGTCGCGCACGTCGGCGGGGTCGGCGAGCACGCCCCGGCGGACCAGCTCTGCGCCCAACGCCAGCGCGGCCCGGGCGGTGAGCTCCTGCACCCAGCGGACGCGCAGCCGCAGCGCCTCCCGCCGGGTGGCCGGGTCGTCGGGATCGGCCTCGGTCGACGATGCGGCCGCCCGGGGCCCGGTCGGCGCGGCGGGCAGCGCCGGCGGGGTACCGATGCGCGGCGGCAGCAGGCTCAGCAGCACCGGGTTCTCGGCGAGCAGGGACTCGTCGTCGACCTCGGCGCCCACCCCACGGGCCGTCGACAGCACCGCGAGAGCGCGCGACGCCGCGGTCGGGGCCGTGGTGTCGGCCGACAGCAACTGCCCGGCCAGCACCTCGTATCCGTGCAGGCTCCGCAGCGCCTCCGCCGACCGCTCCATCAGCCCCAGCAGGTCGGCCGACGTCAGGGTGTCGAGCCGGGGCACGGAGCGCAGGTCGGTGTCGATCTCGCGGAGGATGTCGCCCGCCAGCGACGGCAGCGCGGCCCGCAGGCGTCCCACCCGCCAGGCGGCGAGGGCCTGCCGTGCCGGTGGCCGCGGGTCGAGACGGGCGTACCAGGGACGACGCACCGGCGACAGGCCCAGCAGCTCCAGGTCGACCGCCGGCCGCCCACCCAACGCCACCACCACCGGCGACGCCCCCAAGCGCCGCGCCGACGTGGCGCCGAGCAGCTCCAGCGCAATGCGCAGGCCGTCGCGCAGCGGCGGGATCCAGAGGTCCTCCTCCAGCGGCGACAGCGCCACCGGGAACGTCTCGGCCAGCGGTCCCGGCCCGAGCACCGGCCCCGTCGCCGCCTGCGCCTCGGCCCCGACCGTGGTGATCGGCCGCGACTGCAGCAGCACCAGCCGACCGTCGTGCTCCAGCGCCCACTCGATGTCCTGCGGGCCCCCGAACAGTTCGGCGGCGTCGTGTGCCAGCTGGGCCAGCGACCGTCGCACGCTGCGGGCGCGCACCGCGCCGGGCACGTCGCCCGTCGTCTCCAGCAGGCGACCCCGCGGCGACAGCGAGAACTGGCCACCGCTGATCGATCCGCTCACCAGCTGGTCCGGACCGCCCGGCACGCAGGCGACCACCAGGCGGTCGCGGCTGCCGGTCACGGGATCGGCGCCGAACAGCACGCCACCCCAGGCAGGTCGCAGCTGGCGCTGCACCAGCACCGCCATCGGCGCGCCGTGGCCCGAGTCGATCACCTCCTGGACGGCGGCGAGCAGGTCGTCCCAGCCGTCGACGTCGAGCACGGAGGTGAACTGGCCGGCCATCGACGACGTCTCACCGTCCTCGTGGGGCGACGAGGACCGCACGATCAACGACCGTGACCCCGCCCCTCCCAGGTGCCGCCAAGCCCGCTTGAGCTGCTGCGACAGGATGTCGGGCGGGTCCGCACCCCGCCACGTCGACGTCGCGGCGGTGGACACGACGAAGCCGTACAACGCCGGGAGACCGGCGCCACGCGCGACCGCCAACGCCGCGGCCTTCGCTCCAACCACTGCCGGATCTCGGCTGGCGGGATGGTCCAGCCCGATCACGCCGGGGGGCGACGTGCTCTCGTCCGACAGCCTGGTGTGACTCATCGCCACCTCCGCGCTGATCGAAGTTGTTAAGGGGGTATTACGCCCAACCCTCCCTGTACCCGTTCTGTTCCCGACTGTTCAGCGCACCTTCAGCTTGCGTCAGTAGCATCTCGTTCCCGTGCACGTGCACCTCGATCCGCCACTTACCCCAGCTTCCGTCCTGCTTCCGCGCCGACGCCTGCTGGTCGCACTCGCCGCCCTCCTCGTCGCACTGGCCTTCGCCGCGGCGCTCGCCGGAGGCCAGACCCTGTTGACCTGGGACGAACCCATCCAGCGGGGCGTCGAGGCCCGACGCACCACCGGGCTCGACGAGTTCTTCCTCACCGTGTCCCGCCTGGGGAGCACCGTGATCGTGCTGGGGCTGGGGGCACTCGCCTCGATCGTCACGTGGCGACGCTGCCGGGCGGTCGCCGTCGCGATCGCGGTGGCGACGTTCAGCCGCCCGCTGATCGAGTTCGTCCTCAAGGCCGTCGTCGAGCGCGACCGCCCCAACTTCGCCCGGCTGGTGAACGGCACCGGCTACTCGTTCCCGAGCGGGCACGTGATGGCCGCCGTGGCCCTGTGGGGGCTGCTGCCGATGATCGTCGGCCTCTACACGCGCCGGCGGGCGCTGTGGTGGGCGTCGGTGGTGATCGCCGGGGCGCTCATCGTCGGCATCTCCGCCAGCCGCGTGTACCTGGGGGTCCACTGGTTCTCCGACGTCACCGGCGGCCTCGTGGTGGGCACGTTCTTCCTGCTGGGCGTCGACTACGTGCTGCGCCGGGCGCACGGCCACTACCCGTGCGGGCTGCTCCCCTGCCCCGACGAGTCGGACGAGACCGGCGCGGCGGGGTCCTCCGACGCACCCTGCTTCGACGCCTCCGAGCTCACGGCGGTCGACATCTCCGACAGCGCCGAGCGCAAGGTCGTCGCCACCTCGGCGGCCGCCTCGTCGTCGGCGTAGCGGGTCCGCGGCCAGAAGAACCCGCGCAGCCCGTCCTTGCGGTTGCGGGGCACCACGTGCACGTGCAGGTGGGGCTGGCTCTGGCTGACGACGTTGTTCATCGCCACGAACGACCCCGCCGCCGACATGGCGTGCTCCACCGCCCGCGTCACCCACTGCACGCGCTCGAAGAACGGCCCCACCTGGTCGGCCGGTAGGTCGGTGAGCGTCACGTAGTGGTCCCGGGGCACGACCAGCGTGTGGCCGGGGAACAGGGGCCGCACGTCGAGGAACGCCATGACGACCTCGTCGTCGAGCACCACATGGGCGGGCAAGCGTCCGGCCACGATGGCGCAGAAGGTGCAGTCGTCGGACGTCTTCGTGGGCATGGTCAGCCGAGACTAACCCTGCGCGCTCGTCGAGAATCTCGGCGTGTTCTCCGACATCGGAGGGTCCGAAGGTGCAATATGACGCCATGAGGTCGCTCAGGGTGACCTGGACGACCTCGGAGAGCGAACTGTGGGGATCGCTCTTGATGACCTGCGGGCGGACGCTCCAGATGTGGCAGGGATCAAGGCGGAAGCACAGATGACCGACGAATCCACCGAAGACCCTCTGCGGGTCAGCTTTCTGATCACGTGCGTGGTCGACATCGTGGCGCCCGAGGTGGGTGAGGCCGCGGTGCGCACGCTGCGCGCCGCCAGGTGCACCGTGTCGTGCGACCTCTCGCAGACGTGCTGTGGCCAGCCGGCCTGGAACGCCGGCTTCGCCGAGGACGCCGCGGCGGTCGCCCGGCCCACCCTCGCCGCGCTCGAGGCCGAGCTGGGGCGGGGCGCCGAGTACGTGGTGGTGCCGGCCGGGTCGTGCGCCACGATGGTGCGGCTGTTCTGGCCGGAGCTGTTCGAGATCGTGGGCGACCCCGACGCCGCCGCCCGGGCCCGACGGGTGGGCGAGCGCACCCGCGAGTGGTCGGAGCTGCTGGCGGAGCGGGCGGCCTCGCTGCCGAAGCTCCGCCTGAGCGAGCCCCGCAAGGTGGTCCTGCACCAGAGCTGCCACCGGCAGCGCGAGCTCGATGTCACCCCGCCGCTGGCCCGCCTCCTGGGCCTGGTCGACGGGTGCGAGACCGTCGAGTGGACCGGTGCCGACCGCTGCTGCGGCTTCGGTGGCGCCTCCGGCGTGACGCCACCGGACGCGTCGGAGGCGATGACCGACGAGAAGCTGCGGGCGCTGGTCGGCGTCGATCCCGACGTCCTGGTGGGTTGCGACACGTCGTGCCTGCTGCACCTGCGGGGACGGGCCGACGCCCTGGGCACGCCGGTGGAGGTCCGCCACGTCGCCCAGATCCTGCAGGACGCCCTCCCCGTCGCCGTGGCCCGGAGCGGCGCGTGATCGCGGAGCGCTTCTCCCTCGCCGGGACGATGCTGCGGGAGCGCACCGCCGATGCACTGGCCGACGAGCGGCTGCGGGGCAGCCTGGCCCGGGCGTTCGACCACCACCTCGCCACCCACCGGAGCGACGCCATGGCCGAGCTGTCCGGGCCCGACGCGCTGCGCCACGCGGCCCGGGGCGTCCGCAACGACATCCTGGCCGACCTACCCGAGCTGCTGGAGCGCTTCGCCGACCGGGCGCTGGCCCGGGGCACCCACGTGTGCTGGGCGTCGACCGGGGCCGAGGCCCGCGACTACATCTCGCGGGTCGTGGCCACGCACGGGGCCACGAAGGTGGTCAGGGCGAAGTCGATGGCCACCGAGGAGATCGACCTCGACGCCACGCTGGCCGCCTCGGGGACCGACGTCGTCGAGACCGACCTGGGCCTGTGGGTGGGCCGGCTCGCCGACGAGGTGCCGGGCCACATCGTCGACCCGGCGCCGCACCCGGACCGGGGCCGCCAGCAGATCCACGACCTGTTGGTCGAGAAGGCGCAGACCCGGCCCTCGCCGGGCAGGAGGCCCCACGAGCTGGTGCGCTTCGCACAGGAGCGGCTCCGGGAGCAGTTCCTCGGCGCCGGGGTCGGGATCACCGGCGCCAACCTGGCGGTGGCCGACACGGGATCGATCGTGCTGGTCACCAACGAGGGCAATGGGCGGCTGATCACCTCCCTGCCGCCGGTGCACGTGGTGGTGCTGGGCATGGAGCGGTTGACCGCGTCGTGGGACCAGGCCGACCTGCTGCTGGCGCTGCTGGCCCGCTCGGCCACTGGGCAGCGGCTGCCGTCGTCCACCACGGTGCTGACCGGACCGCGGGCGACCCACGAGCTCGACGGCCCGGAGGAGCTGCACGTGGTCGTGCTCGACAACGGCCGCAGCCGCCTGCTGGCCGACCCGGGCGTCGTCGGGATACTCGAGAGCGTCGAGGAGTACCTGGTCAACCGCCATGCCCACGCCGACGCGCCGCTGCCGTTGCTGGCCGGCGAGCTGGCCGACGTGTCCACCTCCAGCGGGCCGTGGGTCGGCGCCGACCCGACCGACCCGGCGGCGCTGCCGCTTCGCAGCGACCGGGTGGGCCCGGCGACCGGGGGCGAGCGGGCCGCGTGGCGCCTGTGGGCCACGGCCTGGTCCGACGCCCGCCGCTACAGCGCCACCACCCGTGCCGCCACGTGGGGCCGCTGGGTCACCCGGCTCGCCGGCCGCCTGCCCGTGGCGTCGTCGTGGGCCCCGGTGCGGGAGCTCCCCCCGGTGGCCCCCGAGCGGTTCCGCGACCGATGGTGGAAGGGGACGGTATGAGTGACGTGAGCACGGCCGTGCGGACCTGGCGGGTGTCCGCCTGTTCCCCGTACCCCGCCGATCGGTACCTCCGCCGGCACGCCATCGAGACGACCGCCACGGAGGAGCCGCGCACGTGGTCGGTGCCGGCGACGTGCCGCGTCGACGGCTGGCGGGCGCAGACCCCCGTCGCCCGCCGGATCCTCCCTCGGCCCGTCGTCCCTCCCCCGTGGGCCGACGAGCCCGACGACACAGTCGAGACCGAGGTCGTCGAGACCGACGACGACGTCGACTACTACGAGCCTCCTGCTCCGCCTGCCGGCCCGCCCGAGAACGAGCACGGCGACCGCACCCGGTTCCTCACCCTGGCCCGCCAGGGCCTGGCCGGCGGCATCCCGGTGAACCTGGTGCACCCGCCGCCGCGCCGCGACCCGTCGTCGGACCGGCCGCCGGCTCCGGAGCCGACCTACGCCAACGTCGACCCCGACGACCTGCTGGCCACCTTCACCCGCTCGGTGGAGGAGGCGGGTGGGGTGTGCCACCACGTGGTCGGCCAGGTGCCGGACATCCTCCTCGACCAGCTCGTCACCGAGCTGGACGCCTGGGACGTGGTCGTCTCGCAGGACCCGGAGGCCATCGCCCTCGGCGAGCGGCTGGCCGACCGGGGCGTCGAGGTGTCGCCCGCCGGCCGTGCCGCCGCCACGGAGGCCGCGCTCGGCGTCACCTCGGCCGTCGCGGGCATCGCCGCCACCGGGTCGGTGGTGATCGACAGCACCCGGGCCGGCGGTCGCCTCTCGTCGGTGCTGCCCCCGGCGCACGTCTGCGTCCTCCCGGTCGAGCGGCTGGTGGCCACGCCCGCCGAGGTGCTGCGCCCGCTGGGCGACGACCCGGCCGCGCTGCCGTCGTCGTTGGTCCTGGTCACAGGCCCGTCGCGCACCGGCGACATCGAGCAGCTCCTCACCATCGGCGCGCACGGCCCCACTGCGCTCCACGTGATCGTGGTCAGCCCGCCGCCGGGCGTGGGTGCGGGGGTCGCCCCCTCGTCGTGACGGACGCGCCACAATCTTCTCCATCAGGAACACTTCGACCCGCGCTACCGTGACATCGCCAAGGCTCTGCTTCTGGGGAGATACGTGACGCAACCAGCGACGACGTCGAAAAGTCTTCGCACCTACGTCCTCGACACCTCCGTGTTGCTCGCCGATCCGTGGGCTCTCGGACGCTTCGTCGAACACGAGGTGGTGCTCCCGCTGGTGGTGCTCACCGAGCTGGAGGCGAAGCGGCACCACCCCGAGCTCGGCTGGGCCGCCCGTCAGACGCTGCGCAACCTCGAGGCCATGCGCCTGCGCCACGGCTCGCTGCTGCACGCCATGCCGGCGAACGACAGCGGCGGCTCGCTGCGGGTGGAGATCAACCACCAGGACACGGCCGGCCTGCCGATGGCACTGCGGGGCGACGAGCAGAACGACCACCGCATCCTCGCGGTCGCCCGCAACCTGGTGCACGAGGGTCGCGACGTGGTGGTGGTCACCAAGGACCTGCCGATGCGCCTCAAGGCGTCGATCGCGGGCCTGGCGGCCGAGGAATACCGCAACGAGATGGCCAGCGACACGGCCTGGTCGGGCGTGGTGCAGTTCGAGGTGGCGGGCGAGGTGGTCGACGAGCTGTTCGCCGAGCACTCGGCCGACCTGGCGGAGAGCGGCGACCTGCCGGTGAACGCCGGAGTCGTGCTGCACGCCGGCAGCCAGTCGGCGCTCGGCCGCTTCCGCGACGACAAGCGGGTGCACCTGGTGCGCTCCGACCGGCCGCTCTTCGACGTGCGGGGCCGCTCGGCCGAGCAGCGCATCGCCGTCGACCTGCTGGCCGACCCCGAGGTGGGCATCGTCAGCCTGGGCGGGCCGGCCGGCACGGGCAAGAGCGTGCTGGCGCTGGCTGCCGGGCTCGACGCGGTGCTGGAGCAGTCGAGCCACAAGCGGGTGATGGTGTTCCGGCCGATCTACGCGGTCGGCGGTCAGGACCTGGGCTTCCTGCCCGGCACCGAGGCCGAGAAGATGTCGCCCTGGGGCGCCGCGGTCACCGATGCCCTGGAGGCGGTGGCCGGGCCCGAGGTGATCGAAGAGGTGTTCGACCGGGGGCTCCTGGAGGTGCTGCCGCTCACCCACATCCGGGGCCGCAGCCTGACCGACAGCTTCGTAGTGATCGACGAGGCGCAGAACCTGGAGCGTGGTGTCCTGCTGACGGCGCTGAGCCGCATCGGCCAGGGCAGCCGGGTGGTGCTCACCCACGACGTCGCCCAGCGCGACAACCTGCGGGTGGGACGCCACGACGGCATCGTCTCGGTGATCGAGACCCTCAAAGGCCACCCGCTGTTCGGTCATGTCACCCTCACCCGCCCCGAGCGCAGCCCCGTCGCTGCCCTGGTCACCCAGGTCCTCGACGACGTGTCACCCACCTGAGATACCCGGGCAGCTCGGCAGCGCGTAGCCGAAGTCGTCACCGCCGCCCGACGTCCTGGTGCTCGTGGAGACCAGCGCACCCTGCTGGTCGAAGCCTTCGACACGATCGATCTCGCCGTTCGGGCGCTCGATCAGCCAGGCTCGGAAGCCCCCGAACGGCACCGCCGGTCCGATGGGAGCGTCGACCCGAGCACCGTCGGCAAGCACGATCTCGACGCGGGCGATGCCCGATCCCACCAACCCGTAGGTGAACGAGTGCGTCGCCACGCCGGGGAAGGTGAAGGCACCGCCTCCCGAGGTCAGGCACTGCGGTCCCTGGGGATCCCCCCAGGCCGAGATGTCGAGGAAGCCGTAGTAGTCGGGCTCCTCGGATTCGGGCATGCCCACAGCCACGCTGCCGACGTCGTCCGTACGACGGAGGTACATGACGCGGCCCGACAGCACGACCTCGACCGTGTAGTCCGACAGGGCGAGCGTCATCACGGCGGGTTTGCGGGTCGGCGGAGTCGGCGGCGCGCCGTCGCCCGTGAACTCCGTCGTCGTCGTGGACTGCGGGGCGTCCGGCTCGGGTCCGGCCCCCAGACCCGGCACGGTCGCGTCGGTCGACGTGGTGGTGGACGACGTGGTGGACGCGGTGGTGGACGACGTCGTGTCGACCGTGCTGTCGGCCGGCAGCGTCCCGTCGTCGGTGGTCTCGAGCCGCTCGCCGTCACGGTCGAGCGCAACGACCACGCCTCCCACGACGAGGCTCCCGGCAGCTACACCGATCAGGACACGCCGACCGATGTTCGTGCTGTGGCCTTCGCCCCGCTCGACGATCTTGTCCCACGCGTCCACGTCGAACTCGGTCGTCTCTCCGAGCCGGTGCAGACGCTGTGCCAGGTCGTTCTCCCCGACGGTGTCGTAGGTGTTCATCGGACGATCAGCTCCTTGAGGTCGGCGAGGGCGCGGTGCAGCAGCGACCGCACGGTGGCGGGACGGCAGCCGAGGATGTCGGCGATGTCGTCGATGGAGAGGTCCGCGTAGTAGCGCAGCGCCACCGCGGCGCGGCGACGCGGCGAGAGGCGCTGGAGCGCCGTCCAGGTCTCGTCGATGTCGGGCGGGTCGACGGCGACGACGGCCCGCAGCCGGGTGAGGCGATCGGTGACCTGCTTGCGGCGGTACCGGGACTTGCAGGCGTTGGTCACCGATCGGTACAGGTAGCCGTCGGGGTCACCGACGCCGTCGAAGCGCCGATAGAGGCCGACGAAGGCGTCCTGGACGACCTCCTCGGCCAGATCGTTGCTGCCGGTCATCACGTGGGCGAGCCGGATCATCCGTCGGTACGTGCGGTTGTACACGTCTTCGAACGACCCGCCGACGCCTTGGTCCATCCGCTCCGCCGCGTTCGTCATCACGCACCTTCCGATGCACGACCCCTCCGAACTGTTGCAGGCCGAGGTTCACGGCCCCCTGTCAGTGTCCGTGGGTGGCAGGACAACGCCGGAGAGTGGGCGGCGACGCCTACGATCCCGGCATGATCGAGGTTCCCGCCGGCCACCTGTACCTGGGCGAGCAGATCGACGAGAAGACCCGCAAGCGAGCCGGCGAGGCCGTGCTGCTCGACTCGGCCGACCTCACCACCCACGGCGTGATCGTCGGCATGACCGGCTCCGGGAAGACCGGACTCGGCGTCGTGATGTTGGAGGAGGCCCTCCTGCAGGGGATCCCCAGCCTGATCCTCGACCCGAAGGGCGACCTGGGGAACCTGCTGCTCACGTTCCCCGAGCTGCGCCCCGACGACTTCGCCCCCTGGGTGGAGGAGGGCGACCCGGCCGAGGTGGCCGAGAGCTGGCGCACGGGCCTGGGCGACTGGGGCATCGAGCCGGCCCGCATCCAGGCGCTCCGCGACGCGGCCGAGTTCACGATCTACACGCCGGGGTCGATGTCGGGGGTGCCGCTCAACATCGTCGGTGGCCTGCGCCGACCGGCCGAGGGCAGCGACGCCGAGACGGTGGCCGACGAGGTCGAGGGCTTCGTGTCGGGCCTGCTCAACATGGTCGGCGTCGACTCCGACCCGTTGTCGGGCCGAGAGCACATCCTGCTGTCGAACATGATCGACCAGGCGTGGGCCGCCGGGCAGGACCTCGACCTGACCCAACTCGTCGCCCAGGTGCAGGACCCGCCGCTGCGCAAGCTCGGCGTCTACGAGCTCGACGAGTTCTTCCCGCCCAAGGACCGCACCAAGCTGGCGATGACGCTCAACGGGCTGCTGGCGTCGCGGTCGTTCGCGGCCTGGGCCGAGGGCCCGGACCTCGACATCGAGGCGCTGCTCACGTCGGCCGACGGGTCGAAGCCGGCGTGCGCCATCGTGTCACTGAGCCACCTGTCCGACGAGGAGCGCCAGTTCGTGGTGTCCCTCCTGCTCGGCAAGCTCATCACCTGGATGCGGCGGCAGGCGGGCACCGGCAAGCTGCGGGCGCTGGTGTACTTCGACGAGGTCATGGGCTTCGTCCCGCCCAACGGCATGCCTCCGGCGAAGAAGCCGATCCTCACGCTGTTCAAGCAGGCGCGGGCGTTCGGCGTCGGCATCGTGCTGGCCACGCAGAACCCGGTCGACGTCGACTACAAGGGCCTCTCCAACGCCGGCACGTGGATGATCGGCCGGCTGCAGACCGAGCAGGACAAGGCCCGGCTGCTCGACGGCCTGACGTCGGCCGGCGGCGAGGTCGACGTGAAGGCCGCGGCCGAGACCATCAGCTCGCTGGGGAAGCGGGAGTTCATGTTGCGGGAGTCCGGCACGGCGGCCCCGGCCCCGTTCACCACCCGGTGGGCGATGTCGTACCTGCGCGGCCCGCTCACCCGCGAGCAGATCAGCACGTTGATGGAGGGCCGCTCCACGCCCACGTCGGCCCCGCCCGCCGACGCGCCGGCTCCGGCGTCGACGGCACCGCCCGAGGCCGCGGCACCGGTGACTACGCCGGCCGCGGCTTCCGCGGCACCGGCCGAGGCTCCGGCGGCGGCTGCCCCGACTCCCCGACCGGCCGCCGGCGGGCACGAGACCGTCCCGGTCGCGCCGCAGGTGGCCGAGGGGATCGCCGTCCGCTGGCTCGACCCCGCGGCGCCGTGGATCGCCCAGGTCCCCGGGGCGGCGGCGACCAGCACGACGCTGGCGGCGTCGCTCGTCGCCCGCGTGTCGCTCCTGTTCGACGACGCCAAGCTGGCGCTGCGCCACACCGAGGAGTGGGAGGCCGTGTACTTCCCGCTGCCGGCCACGTTCGACCCGGCGACGGCGATCGCGGTCGACCACGACGAGCGCGACCTGCGCTCGGAGCCTCCCGCCGGGGCGCAGTACGTCCTCACCGAGACGCCGATCGACAAGAAGTCCTTCTTCACCGGCGCCGAGAAGGCGGTCGTCGACCACCTCTACCGCAGCAGCACCCAGCAGGTCCCCTACAACCGGGATCTCAAGCTGGCGGGCCGGGTCGACGAGTCGCCGGACGACTTCGCCGCCCGTTGCCGCGCCGCCGCCGAGGAGGCTGCCGACCGGGACCAGGTCAAGCTGCAGAAGCGCTACGCCGCCCGCATCGACCGGGCCCACGCCGCGATCGGCACCGCCTCCGACCGGGCTGCGCAGGCCCAGGCCGCGGAATCCAGCCGCAAGACCAGCGCCATGGTCACCGGGGCGGGAGCGCTGCTCGGCGCCGTGCTGGGTGGCCGCCGCAGCGCCCGGACGATGGCCCGCGACCTGGGCACCGCCCTCGGCAGCCAGGGTCGCAGCAACGAGGCGTCCACCCGCACCGACTCGGCCATGAACAACCTGACCCGCAAGCAGGCGGCGCTCGCCGACCTCGAGCAGGAGCTCGCCCAGGACCTCGCCGAGATCGACGCCGAGTGGACGGCGAAGGCCGCGGTGGTCGAGACCGTCGAGGTCACGCTGCGCAAGAGCGACATCCGGGTCACGGCGCTGGCGCTGGTCTGGATGCCCGCCGCCGACCTCGCGGTGTCCTAACTCGCTCCTAGCCTGCCCGACGTGGCCGACGCCCCCGTCCTCTCCCGGCGTGCGCTCAACCGGGCGACCCTCGACCGGCAGCTGCTGCTGCAGCGCTCACCCCTGTCCGCGGTCGAGGCGATCGGGCACCTGGCCGGCCTCCAGGCCCAGACGCCGCAGACCTGGTACGTGGGGTTGTGGACCCGGCTGACCGACGTGTCGGCCGAGCAGGTGTCGGACCTCCTGCGCGACCGCGAGCTGGTGCGCATCGCCCTGATGCGCTCGACGATCCACCTGGTCACGGCCCGCGACTGCCTGGCGTTCCGGCGGCTGTTCGACCTGGTCGTCGAGCGCAACATGCGCGGGGCGTTCGGCAGGAACCTCAAGGGGATCGACGAGGAGGCGCTGCTGCGGGCCGGCCGCGAGATCGTCGAGGAGGAGCCGCTGACCTTCAGCGAGCTGGGCAAGCGCCTGGCGGAGCGCTGGCCGGACCGCGACCCGGCGTCGCTGGCGCAGGCGATCCGAGGGCTGGCGGCGCTGGTGCAGGTGCCGCCGCGGGGCCTGTGGCGCACCCCCGGCAAGGCCGCGCACACCACCGCCGAGCACTGGCTGGGCCGGCCCCTGGGCACCGACCACAGCGTCGACGACCTCGTGGTCCGCTACCTGACGGCGTTCGGGCCGGCGACGGTGAAGGACGTGCAATCGTGGTCCGGCCTGACCCGACTGAACGAGGTGGTCGAGCGGCTGGGCGACCGGCTGGTGCGGTTCCGCGACGAGCAGGACCGTGAGCTGTTCGACCTCCCCGAGGCGCCCCGGCCCGACCCCGACGTGCCGGCGCCGCCCCGCTTCCTCTACGACTACGACAACCTGCTGCTGTCCCACGCCGACCGCAGCCGGTTCATCACCGACGAGTACTTCCAGCAGGGCTACACGATGGACGGCGCCATGCCCCGGATGATCCTGCTCGACGGGTTCACCAACGGCAGCTGGACCACCAGCCGCTCTCGCCGCCACGTCACCCTCACCATCCAGCCGTTCCGGCGCTGCTCGGCGGCGGAGCGAGAGGCGTTGACCCAGGAAGGCCAGGCCCTGCTCGCCTTCTGCGAACCCGACGCAACCGATCTCGACGTCGAGCTCCTCCCACCCCGCCCCTAGCGGATCAGTTCCAAATGGTTGCCTCATGCCGTGTCGAGCCCGTCCCGTCCCGAGTCATCTGTAGTCGCCAAACCACAGTCGAGTCATTCGTGGTCGGAGACCGACCACAGGCAACTCGAGAGCAACCGAACGACCACAAACGACTCGCCAACCCCCTTGGAACCCCCCACCAACCACCCCGCCGCCGCCCCAAATGGCGTCAAGGGCGGCTAACGACGGCCAACGGCCACAACGCCACGAGCTGGCCCGGCACAGCCGGCCAGCCGACTACACCCAAGCGATGCACCCCAGGACCGCTGCAACCACCCAAACATGTCGCCGCTCCTACGAGCAGCACCAAACCTGCGTACCGGCTGGTCAGCGCCCTCCCGCCGGTCCCGGCCCCGGCCGGGCCGCCTGTAGCCCGACCTGTAGCCCTGCCTGTAGTCCGTACTGCCATCGCTGAACCTCCCGTGCGGAGCGAGACGAGTGCACGCCCCTCGCCGGAGATAGTGCGGTCACGGGCCGAAACTCCACGCGAAAGCTCGTCACCAGCAGGTTCAGACCGGTCACCGCGACGCCCAACCGGGCAAGGGGGCAACGGGGCAACGGGGCTCCAACATCACATGAACACTCATCGACACCTAGGTCCCTGAGACAGGCTCGATTCCGCTCCGCTCCCCATTGCGGATTGATGACACCTCGGGTACGTGACCTCGTACGAGCCAGCAGGCGCGTACGGGGCCGGTCGCGTGCGAGGACCCGTCGTCACTGGCGCCATGACCCCTCTGACCAGCAGGTACGCGTTCCCGTACGCGGCGCGTACGACGGCCGTGCGTGCGCGGCTGAGTTCTCGCTACCTTCTCCGTCGTGGCGATCACGGCAGAACTCAACGCCATGAGGCTGGCCATC
>DATHJB010000116.1 GCA_035316325.1 Acidimicrobiales bacterium | reverse complement strand
AACTGCTTCGACACCACTCCGATGACGGCCTGGAGGTCCAATCCGTTCTTGATCGTGGGCATTTCACCCGAGTCCCGCTCACGGTCAACACCCGTGTAGAACTGGTGCCCCGCACCCGCGGCTCGCCCGTCGTCTGGCCGCCAGCGCCAGACGACGACGCACCTCGGTCCGATGCTGCCGTCACGGACCTTCTGGTGAGCCTCATAGTTGAGCTTCGCGAGCTGATCAGCAATCAAGTGCGCGGAGACCTTGCCGCGGTCGTGTGCTTTGGCGAGGCTCAGTAGGGCTCGCTGCCATGCCCGGCCCTTCTGAGCAAGGTAGATGCCGCCCGTTCCTCCCCAGGCGAGCCGGGTACTCGGCGAGTCTGGCTCGGCGGCGCGCTGATGACTCACGCAGCGGTGCGAGTGCTGGCCCGACTTGGGATCGACCACGTTGTCGATGCTGTAGAGCCGGGACCCGAGGCCTCGGACGAAGGCCGGGATGATTATGGAGTGCGTGCCGTTTGGCGTTCGCGCCAGGTACTTCGGCAGCTCTCTGCTCGCGGCAGCCGAAAGAATGCCTAGGGACTCCGCGAACGTCAGACCTGCGCGCCCTCGCAGAACGGCGCTCATCCATTCGGACGGCTGCGTGCCCCCGGGCGTGGCACCCAGGCCCGCGTATCCGAGTAGGCCGACTCCGTCGGTGGTCTCCAGGTTCATGACCTTCATCGCATCGTCGATGGGTGGTCGGCGGCCGCCGTATGACAGCCGCCGGTCGACCACGAGCCACAGGCTGTCTCGACTGTGCAGGGAGAGGACCAGGGTCACGGCGTCATGCTCTCATGGGGCTCAGCACGCCCTAGCCCACCGACGCCACCGGGCTGTGGCACCCGATCATTGGGCCACGACTCGATGCAGGCAGCGATCATCTACCAACACGCCACGACCGAAGCCGACGTCCGCATCGCGGCCACCCTCGACATCGAACTCCATCGCGAGTTCATTCGCTGGCTGGTGAGAATCCTTCCCACCGCTATCTGGCCTGGTCCAACGTCCGACTGAGCCCCTATCGTCGGGTGCAATACTGCGTCAATCCTGGTTCTCGTCGTCGAGAACTTCGACGTTCCACGCTTCAGCCCACTGCTTCAGTGAGACGTGCTTGTCCCTGTAGAAGTACTTCCACCGCACGTCGCCGTCTCGGCTGACCTGCGGTGGTCCGAGTACCCCGAATGCACTCTCAAGATCAGAGGTCACTTGACGTGCCGCCAACAATGATGCGGCTCCCGAACTGCGGAGTTCGTCAAGGGAGACGGTCATCGTGACGAGGCCGGTGTCTGTATCGAGAGCACGGGTACCATGCAACTCTCCCGGAAAGGACGACCGGTACTGCCACAACGTCATCGGGTACTGCTCGGGCGCATACAGCTCGACCAGAAGTGTGGCTTCTCCTGAGGTGCCTGCCCAGTCAATCGCCCATTGGGCCAGAGCCCATATTCCGTTAACGAGGCATCCGACGATGTCCTCGTCTGCGATGCGTGCAACCTTCGGGCCCTCGTCGAGCGCGTCCCTGGGACGCCACTCCCAGCCGTAGGCGAGCGATCCTCCGCCGTCGAGATGGAGACGGGCGGTGCTCGAATAGACACGGTCTTGGGCGTCGTACAGCACGAGCGAGCGGAACGAGGGTGACGGGTCGTAGGTGGTCGAGCCGAACCATGTGGGGAACTGCACGCGTTCCGTGCGACCGAATGTACGTAGCTCGCTCGTGTTGGAGCGTGTGACAGTGAATCTGCCAGGCCAGTCGGGTTCGATGCTGAGTACCAGCCACGCTCGCTCACTCCGATCCAGGCTTTCGACCATCGCTTTGTGTCGTTCCTGCGCCTGGTGGGCATGGGTACGCGCGTCAGCGAACCGGCTCCGATACAAGTCGGCAATCTCAGACTCGGTGAGGTAGCGCTTGTGTGTCCCTTCACGGAGCGGGTAGCGGACGGTCTCGGCGTTCACGGCGACGCAGTGGGGTCGACGCACTGACGGTGGCATCGACAGGATGAGGTAGCCCTTGTCGTCCGGGCTCGCGATCCGGGAGACCGTGAAGGTCGGCACCGGCGCTACCAGCGACGAGATGATCTGGGTCATGCGAAGTTCCTCGCCAGCGAAGTCCGCCTCCGCAAGCGGTGTCAGTTCCGTGATAATGCCGCTGCCGTCCTCTTCGAGGCCGACGATGATGAGGCCGCCTTGTCGGTTGGCGAACGCAGCGACATCGCTCGCCAGCTCGCGCTTCTGTGCGTCGCTGTTGCCGTAGGGGTCGCGCTTGGCGTCGAACCACTCGGTCTCCGGAGCACCAACCAGTCTTTCGAGGTCGGCCTCCGTAATCGCGTCGATGTCGCGGCCGAGGAGCGGGTGAAGCTGCGGGGGCACGTAGCCAGCCATCGAGACATATTCGCGCTCCGCGACAGCGGCGCAGTGGCCCATTTGTGGCCCTGGCCCCGGGGTTGCAGCGGTAGCCGCCAGCTGTGGCACGGTCTACCCAGCCTCTACCAGGGCTGGAGCCGAGAGCGGGTGACGAGGATCGAACTCGCATTAGCAGCTTGGGAAGCTGCCGTTCTGCCATTGAACTACACCCGCAGAACGAGGCTGCAGGCTAGCCGGGGTGGGAGTCATCGGGCGACCGATGAGCTTTCGGGTAGGCGGGCGTTGTACGGGTATGACCAAGCTTCTGGACGGCAAGAACGCCATCATCTACGGAGGGGCCGGGGGGATCGGCACCGGGGTCGCCCGCCGCTTCGTGGAGGAGGGCGCCCATGTGTTCCTCGTGGGACGCACCCGGGAGACGCTCGACCGGGCGGCCAAGGACGTCGGAGCGACCGGCATAGCGGTGTTCGACGCCCTCGACGAGGCGGCCGTCGACCAGCACGTCCGCGACGTCGTGTCGGAGGCCGGCAGCGTCGACGTCTCCCTCAACCTCATCACCCGGGGCGACGTGCAGGGCATCCCGCTCGTCGACATGACCACCGACGACCTGCTGCGAGCCACCACCATCGGCCTCACCAGCAACTTCCTCACCGCCAGGGCCGCCGCCCGCCAGATGATCGAGCAGGGCCACGGCGTCGTCATCCACCTCAACTCCGCCTCGGGCGACGGGGCGATGCCCGGCATGGGTAGCACCGGCCCCGCCGACGCCGCCGTCGAGAGCTTCATGCGCTACCTCGCCGCCGAGCTCGGCCCGCACGGCGTCCGGGTCTGCGGCATCCACACCGCCGGCGTCGCCGACACGCTCACCCGTGACAAGCTCGCCGATGTGGACCCCAACCAGGACTGGGACCCGGCTGCCATCGAGCGGATGATCGCCGGCATGTCGGTGATGGACCGGGCACCCCGCCTGGCCGACGTCGCCGGCGCCGCCACGTTCCTGGCATCCGACCTCGCCTCCGGCATGACCGGCAGCGTCCTCAACGCCACCGCCGGGCTGGTGCTCCGATGAGCTCCACCGACATCGCCGACGAGGCGACGTTCGAGCGCCTCACCCAGCAGCACCGCCGCGAGCTGCACGTCCACTGCTACCGCATGCTGGCGTCGTTCGACGAGGCCGAGGACGCCGTGCAGGAGACCTTCCTCCGTGCCTGGCGCGGCCGGGACGACTTCGGCGGCGACCAGCTGTTCCGGGCCTGGCTGTACCGGATCGCCACCAACGTGTCCCTCGACATGATCCGCCGCCGCAACCGCCGGGCTGTCGAGCTGCGGCAGTCGTTCGCCGAGATCCCCTGGATCCAGCCCTATCCCGACCGCCTGCTCGACGAGATCGCCCCCACCGAGGATGGGCCCGACGCCGCTGTCGTCGGGCGCGAGACCATCGAGCTGGCCTTCCTCGCCGCCACCCAGGTGCTCCCGTCCCGCCAGCGGGCCGCCCTCCTGCTTCGCGACGTCCTCGGCATGACGGCGGCCGAGACGGCGGACATGCTCGAAACCAGCGTCGCGGCCGCCAACAGCGCCCTCCAGCGGGCCCGGGCCACCCTGCAGGAGCACCTGCCGGAGCAGCGGCTCGAGTGGTCCGCCCCGGGCACCGGGCTCTCCGCCGACGACCGGGAGCTGCTGGAGCGCTTCATCGACGCCCACGAGCGCTGCGACGCTCAGGCCGCGCTCGCCGCGGCGTCGCCCGACCTGCGCATCACGATGCCGCCGCGCCCCTACTTCTACGAGGGCCTCGACACCATCGGGCCGCTGTTGAAGAGCGCCTTCGGCGAGGGCCAGGAGGGCGACTGGCGACTGGTGCCCACCGTGGCGAACCGGATGCCGACGGCGGCGAGCTACCTGCGCCGCTGGGGCGACACCGAGTTCCGGGCCTTCAAGTTCGACGTGCTGCGGGTGGTCGACGGGAAGATCGCCGAGATCACCACGTTCGGACCGGAGCTGTTCCCGCAGTTCGGTCTCCCGCTGACGCTGGACGAGAAGGACGAGGACAAGGACGGCGACCCGGCCCCCTGACCGACGCCAGTAGGGTGGCCGGCCGTGATCCTGTCCGACCGCACCATCCGCGAGGAGCTCGCCGCGGGGCGCATCGTGATCGATCCGCTCGAGGAGGGCTGCATCCAGCCCTCGTCGGTCGATCTGCGACTCGACCGCCTCTTCCGGGTGTTCCTCAACCACACGATGCCGGTCATCGACGTGAAGGCCGACCTGGAGGACCTCACCCGGCTCGTGTCGATCGAGCCCGACGACGTCTTCATCCTGCACCCCGGCGAGTTCGTGCTGGCCTCCACCTTCGAGATGGTGGGCGTCCCCAACGACCTCGTCGCCCGCATCGAGGGCAAGAGCTCGTTGGGGCGCCTGGGCCTCCTGATCCACAGCACGGCCGGGTTCATCGACGCCGGGTTCACCGGGCACATCACGCTGGAGCTGTCGAACGTGGCCAACCTGCCGATCACGCTCTACCCGGGCATGAAGATCGGCCAGATCAGCTTCCTGCGCATGACGACGCCGGCCGACGTGCCCTACGGCTCCTCGGCGGTGGGCTCGAAGTACCAGGGCCAGCGCGGCCCCACCCCCAGCCGCTACTGGGAGAACTTCAAGTAGTCACCCGCGGTCAGATGAGGGTGGTGAGGAGGGTGCCGAGCAGGCCGCCCTCGCAGTCGAGGCTGAGGAGCCGGGCCTCGCACGCCGACACCCGGGCCGTGGGCTGCCCTCCGGCGACGTCGACGCCCACCACCACGGTGGCCGTCTGGCCGGGCGACACGGGCGCCAGCCCGCACGACGACCCCGACAGCAGCGTGGTGAGCAGGCCGCAGCCGGTCGGCCGCGCCCGCACCGAGGCCCCGGTCGACAGCTCCACGTCCAGCACCAGCGGGCTGGTGGGCTGCGACGTGGGGTTGTGCAACGTGATCCGCAGCTCGGCGACGTCATCGAGCCACACCACCATCAGGTAGGGCGTCCCCGTCGGGGGCGGTGGCGGCGTGGTGGGTGGATCCGTGGGGGGCGTGGTCGGCGTCGGCTCGCCCGGCGTGTCCGGTGGCGAGGACGGCGGTGGCGTGCCCGGCTCGGCGGGGGGCGGAGCTGTGGGCTCCGGCGACCCCGGGGGCACGGTCGACGTGGGGTCGAGCGCCACGATCGGCACGATCAGCTGCGGCGGTTCCTCGTCGGACGACTCCGGCGACTCGGGCGAATCGGGGTCCGACGGATCGGGCGTGTCCGGCGGCTCCGGCGACACCTCCGAGCGGTCCGGGTCGCCCTGGGGATCGTCGGTGTTCGGCAGCGCCGACTCGTCGCCGCCCTGCGAGGAGATCAGCGCGAACGCCAGCGCCGCCACCAGCACCAGGCCGGCGATGACGGCTGGGTTGGCACGTGCCTTGTCGGTCAGGCGCCGGGCCAGCGACGATCCACCCGAGGTGACGCCGCCGCCCGTGGCGACCGCCGCGGCGATCTGCGTCGCGGTGACCGCGAAGACCGGGGCGATGGAGCGGACCAGCATGCGGTTGACGTCGGCCAGCTCGCCGACGAGGCCGCGGCACGAGCCGCAGTCGTCGAGGTGGCCTTCGGTGGAGGTGCGGTCGCGTCGACTCAGCCCGTCGCGCACGTAGGCGCCGAGGCGCGACCGGTGGGGCTCGCAGCCCGGGCGCGGCGACGCCTGGAGATGGGCCTGGAGGTAGGCCTGCCGCAGCTTCTCCCGGGCGCGGTAGGCGAGGGCGGCCGCGGCGTTGGCGGTCATGCCCAGGGTGGGCGCCAGGTCGCGGGGTTGGCGTCCCTCGACGGCCGTCTGCCACAGCACCGCCTGCCAGCGGTCGGGGAGCGACTCGTAGGCCGCCAGCACGAGCTGGCGGTCGGCCGGGTCGAGCGCGGGCGTCTGCGCCTCGGCGCGCACCGGCTCGGGCACCTCCTCGACCGGCTCGTCGTGCCTCCGGGAGATGCGGTCGGCGGCCAGCCGGCGGAGCGTTACGAACAGATAGGCGCGGAAGGCCTCCGTCGGTCCCGCACCACGCCGGAGCGCGGCGAGGACGCGTTCGAACGATTCGTTGACGAGGTCTTCTGGGTCTCCAGCACGCGAGTAGGCGTTTGCCAGCCGCTGAGCCGCCGCCTGGTGGCGGACGTACAGCTCGGTGAACGCAGCTTCGTCGCCGTCGCGTGCCTGACCCAGAAGGTCAGCGTCGGAGACCGCGGTCGGTGTCATGTTGTGCCTGTCCCACGGCCCGGACTCTAGGTAACGCGATCATCTCTGTCCGGATCGAACGCGAGAAACTCGGTCGGTAGGCGGACTTTTCGCGGCACAGAGGGAGATTTCTGGCTCTCGGAGCGGATCCGTGGGTTAGTGGCGGCCTGGGAGGTGGGGGGTGTGGCCTCCGAGGGCGAGCATGGCGAGGGCGATGAGGGGTTCGGGGCCGTGGAAGCCGAAGGCGATGCGGGTGAGGAGCCG
>DATHJB010000115.1 GCA_035316325.1 Acidimicrobiales bacterium | reverse complement strand
CGCGCGGGCCCGGCAACTCATCGATGCACGCCAATACGTTCTCGACAGCGACTGGGGCGAGCGCCAGCCCAAGGCCGACGCCCAGAACGCCTACCTCGACAACCACTCGTGGGAGGACTACGCCCAGTGGCACCTGGGCCTCACCGACGGCGCCAACGACGAGACCAAGGCCCGGTACGCCTTCGTCTACGGCGACTTCCGCCGGATCCACCGCACCGGGCTCATCGCCTGCGTCTACCGGGCCTCCGAGTGGCGCCACAAGGACATCGAGCTCGCCGCCCACGACCTCCTCCAGCACCTCGACAAGGTCTCCGGCTGACTCACCCGGTCGAGCCCCAGGGTCGAGGGTTCAGCCGAGGAGGGCGAGGAGGGTGAGGTGGTCGTAGCGCTGGAAGGCGTCGGTGAGGTGCTGGACGGTGGCCCGCTGGTCGGTGTCGAGAGCGCGGAGCCGCTCGGGGCGGGGCGGGCGACCGTGGTGCTCGGCCAGCGTGGTCCGGGCCCGCTGGAGGGCGCTGTTGACCGAGGCGACGCTCATGTCGAGCAACTCGGCCGCCTCGGTCGCCCGCCAACGCAGCACCTCGCAGAGCAGCAGCACCGACCGCTGCCGGGGCGGCAGGTGGAGCAGGGCGGCCACGAAGGCGAGCCGGACGTCGTCGCGCTCGACGGCACGGTCGGCGGGATCGGCGCCGGCGACCGGTTCGGGCGGGGCGCCCTCGGCCGCCCGACGGCCGGGGCGCCGAACGGCCGGTCCCTCCAGCGCCCACGCCCCCGAGTCGGTGGGCCGGGGCCGGCGCTGCCGGGCGTTCAGCAGGTCGAAGCAGACGTTGGTGGCGATGCGGCGGAGCCACGACTGCAGCGACGAGCGGCCCTCGAACCGGTGGAACGAGCGCCAGGCCCGCACCATCGTCTCCTGGACGGCATCGTCGGCGTCGAACGCCGAGCCCAGCAGCCGTCGGCAGTGGGCCTTGAGCGCGGGCCGGTGTCGCTCCAGGCGCCGCTCGATGTCGTCGTCCTCGACGGGATCGGCGGTCATGAGCTCGGTCATCGCAGGGCCTCGTTGCTCTCGTGGTCGGTGTCGTCGTCGGTGTCGTCGGTGTGCGGATCGAGCCGGGTCGCCGCGGTGGGCGGGAGGGCGAGCCGGTGCTGCAGCGACCGCGCCAGATCGCCGACCAGACCGTCGGCGGCCTCGCTCCACGGCAGCCAGGTCAGGCCGGCGGATGGCAGCCCCTCGTAGCGCAGCTCGTCGACCCGCACCCCGGCCGCCCGCAGCCGTCGGGCGTAGCACCCGACGTCGTGCCGCTCGCCGCCGATGCCGCCGGTCCCGTCACCGTCGCCGTCGCGCACGCCGACGACGGTGGCCGACGCCACCCCGGCGACCGAGGCGGCGTCGAGCGGTCCCCCGGCCAGGTCCGGGCCCAGGTCGGGACAGATCAGCACCTGGCGGGCGATCGGGGGCCAGCCCTGGTCACGGGCGTGCAGGGCCACGGCGGCCGCCGGCCGCGCCCCGGTCTCCCAGCCGGCGACGATCAGCCGGCCGGGGTCGGCGCCCAGCTCGACGGCGTGGTCGGCGGCCCAGTCGAGGGCGGTGCAAGCGTCGCGCAGCGCCGCGGCGTCGGCGTCGGACGCTCCCGGCCGGCCGAGCAGCGTCAGCACGACCAGGCCGGCGTACGAGCACAGCCCCCGGGACAGGGCATCGGCCTGGTCCGCGTCACCCCCGGGGAACAGCACCATGAGGGCGGGGCGAGCCCCGGGTGACGGGCACGGGGCCGGCCAGTACACCCGGGTGGCGAGGGGCGCGGCCCGTCCCCGCAGCTGCATGTCGGCGATCCGGGGCACCGGGAGGCGCCGCGGGCGGAGCGGGCGGGAGGTCATGGCTGCACGGTCGCATCGGCACCCCTCGCGAGGGAAAGACCGATCGTGCATGGCGGCGATGCGCGGAACGCATGACCGTGTTCCGACCTGGTGCTCCACAATGGTGGCCATGGACGACGGCCCCGACGGCCCCGACGCCGCAGACGGTTCCGAGACGCCGCTCGGCCGGGTGCTGCCGCTGCCCCCGGCGCCCGACGGCATCGAGCTGCGTCACCTGCGTGCGTTCGTCGCCGTGGCCGAGGAGCTCAACTTCGGTCGGGCCGCGGCCCGGCTCTACCTGTCGCAGCCGGCGCTGAGCCGCCAGATACGGGGGCTCGAGCGGTTGGTCGGTTGCGACCTGTTGCGGCGCTCGACCCACGGGGTCGAGCTGACGCTGGCCGGCGATGCGCTGCTCGACCGGGCCCGCAGCCTGCTCTACGGGATCGACGACGCGGTGTCGGCCACCCGGGCAGTCGGCGGCGAGCTGGCCGGCCGGCTGGCCCGCATCTGGGAGCCGGTGCAGCACCTGACCAGCGCCGACGTCGACCTGCAGGCCCTGCGCAACGCGGGCGAGGAGCTGCACGGCCAGTTCCCGCCGCCGCCCGAGATCGTGGTGCGGCCGGTCAACACCGGCGGGGTGCCGTCCCTGCTTCTCGGCGCCGACCCGCAGCTGCAGCCGTCGCTGCTGTTCCTGCACGGTGGCGGCTACGTGATGGGCTCGGCCTTCGGCTACCGGGGCCTGGCCGGGGCCCTGGCCATGGCGGCCGAGGCCAGCCTGGTGGCGCCCGAGTTCCGGCTGGCGCCCGAGCACCCGTTCCCCGCCGCCCTCGAGGACGCCATGCGGGCGTACCTGTGGATGCTCGACACCGGCACCCCGCCCGACCAGATCACGATGGCGGGCGACTCGGCCGGTTGCGGCCTGGTGCTGTCGCTGATGGTCACCCTGCAGCAGGAGAAGCTGCCCCTGCCCGGCGGGGCCGCCCTGCTGTGCCCGGGCATCGACCTCACCTTCGACCACGTCGACGAGGTCCCGTCGATCGGCACCTCCGAGCCCCAACCCGCGCTGTCGCTCGAGCAGCTGCGCAGCTTCGCGGTCTCGTACCTCGACGGGCACCCTGCCGACGACCCGGTGATCAGCCCGCTGAACGCCGACCTGACCGGGATGCCGCCGCTGCTCATCCAGGGCGGCACCGGCGACGTCCTCGTCGTCGACGCCCACCGGCTGGCCGACCACGCCAAGTCCCACGGCGTCGACACCCGGCTCGAGCTCTATCCGGTGGCCACGCACGACTTCCACATCTTCTGGTCGTTCCTGCCCGAAGCGGCCGAGGCGCTGCAGCAGGCGGGTCGCTTCGCCCAGGAGGTGCGGGCCGCGGCCACCACCGCGGCCCGCGAGGCGAAGTAGGCCGGCCGTCCACTCGGGCGTCGCTCCGTAGGTGGCGGTCGGAGGGCGTCCGTGGTGGGGCCGGTGTCACGCCCGGCCGTCGAGGTCGGCGGCCACCGGCACCACGTGCCGGGCCAGCAGCTCCAGAGGACGGCGCTGCTCGATGCCGTCGACCCGGGCGATGACCGTGTCGATGCCCATCGCCGCGAACCAGCGGAGCTTGTCGATGGCGTCGTGGGTGGCCGGCCCACCGTCGTCGGCGGTGAAGGCCCAGGCACAGGTCCGCTCGATGCGGTCGAAGTCGGTGCCGGCGTCGTGGCAGTGGCGGCGCAGGACGTCGAGCTTGTGGGGCACGTCGGGTGTCGGGCGGAGGCTGCAGGCGTCGCCGTAGCGGGCCACGAGCCGGAGCGTGCGGCGCTCGCCGTCGCCCGCGATCAGGACCGGCGGGTGGGGACGCTGGAGCGACTGGGGCAGGTTGAGCAGCCGGCCGGCGTGGACGTGGTGGCCGTCGTAGGGCGCGTCGGTGCCGTGCTCGCCGGTCCACATGCGCAGGCACACCTCGAGGGCGTCCTCGAGCAGGTCGAACCGCTCGCCGGTGGGCGGGAAGGGCACGCCCAGGCCGTCGCACTCCTCCTGGTAGTGGCCGGAGCCGATGCCGAGCCAGGCGCGCCCGCCGGACAGCACGTCGAGGGTGGTCACGGTCTTGGCCAGCACGCCGGGGTGGCGGAAGTGGGCGCCGGTGGCGAGCGTCATCAGCCGGATCGAGGCCGAGCGGGCCGCGAGGAACGAGAGCGTGGTGTAGGCCTCGAGGCAGGCGGTCTCGGGCCCGCCCATGATCGGGTGGCTCCACAGGTGGTCGCCCACCGCGAGCCCGCCGAAGCCGCCGGCCTCGGTCAGGGCGGCGACGTCGGTGAGCAGGGCGGGCAGCTCGGCGGGCGGGATGGGCCACCCGAAGTCGGCCAGGTGCACGACGATCTTCACGGGGTCGCTTCCTCGCTGGTCGGGGTCGGGCCCGGGGCCGGAGCCGGAGCCGGGGCGACGTTGGCGCGGAGCCGGTCGAGGTAGCCCCGCAGCTGCTCGATCTCCTGCGCGTCGAAGCCGGCCCGCAGGCGACCGTCGAACTCGATCACGCCGGTGAGCAGCCGGGAGAACATGGCCCGACCGTCGTCGGTCAGCTCGACCAGGTGGACGCGGCGATCCTCGGGATCACGCCGGCGCGTGACGAGCCCGGCCCGCTCCATGCGGTTCAGGTGGTGGGTCAGCGTGGGCCCCTCGATGCCCACCGCCGCCGCCAGATCGCGCTGGGCGCCGTGCACCTGATCCTGCAGCGACACGAGCACCAGCCACATCGCCGACGACCCGCCCAAGGCGGCCAGCGCCTCGTCGAACACCCGGCTCGCCACCCGCGCCGTCCGCGTCAGCTGCACCCCGATCGGTTCCTGCTGCGGAGGTCCCTTCACACCTCCGAAGCATAGACATCGAACCCTTCGATCCCTATCGATCTACCGCAGGCCCTGAACCATGTGCTCCCGGTCGTCGTGTTCCGTCACCAGCCCGCAGCCGGCGCCGTCACGAGAACCCCTGAGTGGACGACGGAGTCGACCACACCGACGCGTGTCCGCTCGTCGGGATTGGACGTCGGGCCCGGGGAGCGTCAGTCGGTGAGCAGCCCGGCGAGGGGGGCGTAGGTGGACGCGGGGGTGGTGTCGGAGGGGGTGAGGGTGGCCTCGAGGAAGGGGGCGCGGGCGAAGCGGGCGCGCTCCGCGTGGGCGACGGTGGCGTCGATGCCGAGCTTGGCGCGGACGCCGTGGTCGGACACCCGGACGTACTCGTGGCCCCTCGCTCCGGGGACGACCAGGAGGTCGCGGGACGCCTCCATGCGGGTGGCGACGGCCCACTCGACGTCGACCGGGTCGTGCACGTCGATGTCGTCGTCGACCACGATCACCTGGTCGAGGTCCTTGAGCGCCCCGAAGGCGGCCAGCATGGCGTTGCGCTGCAGCCCGTCGTCCCGGGCGCTGCGCTTGGCCACCTGGACGACGAGGTGGAACCGGTAGAGGCCGCCGGCGGTCAGCGCCACGTCGGACACGATCGGCACCGCCGCCCGCAGCGCCCGCAGCGCGCTGGCCTCCAGGACGTACTTGCGCAGCATGATCGTCTCGCGCCCCGCGCCGTTGACGGCGAAGTAGATCGGGTCGGAGCGGTGGGTCACGGCGTCGACGGTGACCACGGGGGCGGGCCCGTCGTCGGAGGGGTACCCGAGGAACTCGGCGAACGGCCCCTCGGGCGCCGTCTCGGTCGGCGAGATGCGGCCCTCCAGCACGATCTCGGCGTGGGCCGGCACCGGGAGGTCGCTGGTCACGGCCTCGGCCACCTCCAGGGGCGCCCCGGCCAGGCCCCCGGCCGCCGCCAGCTCGTCGGCGGACTCGGGCATCTGCGAGCCCATGAGCGCGGCGGCGTAGAGCAGCGCGGCGTCGGGCCCGAGGCACACCACCACCGGCAGGTCCTCGCCCCGCGCCATCGCCCGCTCGTGGGCGGCCCGCAGGTGGCGGCCGTGGTCGAGCTTGATGGCGGTGCGGTTGCCGCCGAGCAGCTGCATCCGGTGGTAGGACGCGTTGTGGACGCCGGTCTCCGGGTCGCGCACCAGCACCACGCCCGACGTGACGAACCGCCCGCCGTCGCCCGGCGCGTGGCGCAGCACCGGGAGCAGCTCGGCGAGGTCGAACGGCGCGGTCGTCACCACGGCCTGCGCCGGCGCCGTGTCGCGGCCCAGGCCCGAGACCCGCAGGGGCGGCAGCGGGCAGGCCAGCGCCCGGTCCATCGCGGCCCGGATGCCGTGGCGGTCCAGGCCCAGCGCCGCTTCGACGTTGGCCGGGCTGGCCAGAAGGTTCCCGACCACCGGCATGGGTGACTCCATCACGTCGACGAACAGCAGCGCCCGGTCGCCGTCGTGGGCCTTGAGGAGCCCGGCCAGCTCCAGGTGGGTCGACACCCGGCGGGTGACCACGGTGAGGCGGTCGGCCGCGGCCAGCCGCCGCAGCACGGTCCGGAACCGGGTGTCGAGCACCCCGAGCCCGGCGCCGTCCCCGCCCCCGGTCATGGCGCCGGGTACCGGATCTCGAACGTGACCGCGCCCTCCGGCGACACCCACGGCCCGTGCTCCATGCCGGGCGGTCGGCAGGCGTACATTCCGGCGGTGAAGGTCTCGCCGAGGCGCAGGTCGGTGATCGACCCCTCGACGATCCACACCTCCTCCCACACCTCGTGGGTGAGCACCCCGTTGGGCGACGTGTCGCAGCCCGGCGGGAAGCGCAGCAGCCGGGTGACGTGTCCCGCCTCGTGGGCGCCGGCCAGCACGATCTCCTCCAGCAGCCCGGTGCGGTCGTCGGCCAGCGGCTGCCACGCGAACCGCCGGTCGGCCCGAGGGTCGAGGAACTCCAGCTCGGGCTTGGGGACCGTCACGACGCCACCGCGACCGACGACACCGCCGGCGTGGGGTCGGGCACCCCGTCGAGGCAGGCGTCGACCAACGCCAGGGCCCGTTCCCACGGGTAGGTCCCGAACGACCGCATGTGCACCACGGACGGATCGCCGGCGTAGAACATCTCGTACTGCAGGTGCCGCCCCGCGAACTCCGAACCGATCAGGTCCCAGTACAGCTTGAGCAGCTTGATCCGCTCGACGGCGCTCGCCCCGGGCCAGCGCACGAAGCGGTCGAGGTCCGCCGCCGCCACCGGATCGTCGAAGGCCGCCACCGACGACGGCAGCTGGATCACCGCCCCGCCGGCCAGCTCCCGCAGGAACGTCCCGATCTCGGTGGCGATCCGGGGCTGCAGGGTCATGGCCGTGTAGAGCATCCCCGGGTCCGGCCGCATGACCCCGTCGCCGTCCACCGACGCGCCCGCCTCGGCGGCCAGCAGGAACGCCTCCGGGAGGGCGGCGTGGGCGGCGATCACCCCCAGCCGCTGCTTGACCTTGGCGTCGACGGTGGTGCCGGCGTCGTCGCACAGGCGCCGGGCGAGGCCGGCGAACAGCCGCAGCTTCACGGCGAAGCGGGTCTGGGCCTGGGTGTTGCCGAGGCTGTGGGCCGCGGTGTCGTTGAACTGGGCCCGCACGGCGTCGATGTCGCGGCAGATGAACACGTGCTCCCACGGCACCACCACGTCGTCGAACACCACCAGCGAGTCGGTCTCGTCGAAGCGGCTGCTCAGCGGGTAGTCGAACGGGCTGGGCACGCCCTGCGCGTAGGGGCGGCGGGTGTGGATGCGCAGGCCGGGGGCGTTGTTCGGCACGACCACCGACAGGGCGTAGTCCTCGGAGCCCGGAGGCAGCGGCAGGATGCAGCTGACGAAGACGTAGTCCGACAGCACCGTCCCGGTCCCCAGCATCTGGGCGCCCCGCAGGACGATGCCGTCGTCGCGCTCGGCGGCGACGGCGACGTAGAGGTGGTCGTCGTACTGCTCGTGCGGCGGCCGGCTGCGGTCGATGGTGGGGTGGATGATCGTGTAGCTGAGGTAGGCGGACTCGTCCCGGGCCTTCTCGTAGAAGGCGACGAGGTTGCGGTAGAAGCCCGGGTCACGGGTGCTGAAGGTGGCCGGCGAGGCGACGAACCCGGCGAAGAACCCGGCCACGTGGTCGGGGCTGCGGCCCATGAGCCCGAACGACGCCTCGGCCAGCCGGGTGGCCGCCAGCCGCCGGGCCGTCAGGTCGTCCACCGTCCGGGGCGTCTTCCACCCCAGCGGCACGCCGTGGCCGGCTGACGGCGACGGGTAGGTGAGCGTCCCGTCCGAGTCGGCGGCCTCCAGGTCGTAGAGCCGGGCGACCGACCGGGCCGCGCCGGCGAAGGCGGGGTGGGCGGCCACGTCGTCGACGCGCTCGCCGTCGAGCAGCACCTGGCGGCCGTCGGCGAGGGAGGAGAGGTAGTCGGATCCCGTGCGCGTCATCGGGCGCTCCTTGTGTCGAGGACGTCGACGTCGTAGGCGACCGTCAGGCACGCTCCGGTGGCGGGGTCGCGCAGCTCGCCGCGGAACCGGGCCGCCGGGCGGAGGCCACCGATCGTCGGGACGGTGCCGCCGAGCAGGGCGAAGCACCGGGGCCGTGGGAACGGCAGGCCCACCAGCAGCTCCCGCGGGTCGACCAGCGCGGCGGTCGTGCCGTCCTGGTAGAGCACGTCGCCGTCGACCCAGCTGCGCAGCTCGAGACGATCGAGCCGGTCGGCCACCTCGGCGAGTGGCCATGCCTCCCGGCCGATCACCTTGGGGCAGACGTGCTTCGACAGGCCGATGTCGACCGCCTCGACGGCCCGGTCCGTGTGGTCCGACGCCACGGTCAGGTAGACATCGTCGCCGTCGACCACCAGGCACGGCTCCACCTCACCCGAGGTCCCGTCGCCGACGACGGTCACTCGATCCGACTGCGAGGCGATCCAGGGCGGGAAGCCCCAGTAGGCCGGCACGGTCGCGGGCGGGGCGACGCCCATCGCGGCCAGCTCGGCGATGTGCTCGTCGACCGCCGCCCGGTCGCGCCCCGTGTACCCGGCGACCACCACCGCTTCGAGTCGGTCGATCTCGACCGACACCATCACAGCACCACCAGGTCGGGCGGCAGCTGGTTGACGCAGCGGTGGCCGTCCTCGGTGATCACGTAGGTGTCACCGAGGAAGATGCCCCGCACGATGTCCTCCGTGCACGGGTGGATCTCCACGCACAGCGCCATCCCGGGCGCCAGGGTCACGTCCTTGTCGGGCCGGTGCGACGTGCCCACGAACGGGCCGGCGTCGAGCGGGTTGAACACCCCGTGCACCAGCGGGGCGACCACCGTGTAGCCGCGGTCCCAGATCACCTGGCCGGCCCGCCGGATGTCGGCCGCCGTGCACCCCGGGCGCAGCACGTCGACCACGGCGTCGTAGGCCTCGCGGCCCACGGCGAACATGTCGGCGTAGTCGGGCGGCGGGTCGCCGAAGCAGATCGGCTTCCCGGTCTGCGCCTCGTAGCCATGGCCGTCGCGGGCGCCCAGCTCCAGCAGCAGCACGTCGTGGTCGGTGATCGTGCGGCCGATGGGCCGGGGCCGCTGGAAGGCGCTGGTCGGCTCGACCATCGACTCGCTGCCCGCCAGCACCATGCAGGGGATCTCGCCCCCCTCGACGGCGATGGTCTCGTAGATCACCGTGAAGAGGTCGGCCTCGGTCATCCCCGGCCGGACCCGGTCGATGATGGCGGCGTTGGCGGCGTCGCCGATGCGACCGGCCTCGTCGAGGCAGGCGAGCTCCTCGTCGGACTGCACCAGCCGCAGGCGCCAGAACTCGTCGGACAGCTCCACCAGCTCGGCATCGGGCAGCCCGGTGGTGAGCGTCACGTGGTGGTCGTGCGGGATCGACAGGTAGGGCGCCGGCTTGACCACCCCCAGCCGCGACCGTCCGAGCCCCAGGTCGGCGACCGCGCCCACCACCACCTCGGCGGTGTTGAGCGCCCCCCGGATGTCGGGCACGACCGAGCGGGCGAGGCGGTCGGGCAGGCGGGCGTTGAGCCCCAGGATGGCGAGCACGGGGTCGCCGTGGCGGGGGAACACGCACACGCAGTCGAGCTCCATGGTGCCCATGAAGTTGGTGAGCCAGCGGATGTTGGCCCAGCCCCGCTCCCAGATGCCGTTGTGGCCGTACACCAGCAGCGCGTCGAGGCCCTCGTCGTCCATGAACCCGCGGGCCAGGTCGTGGCGACGGGCGAACTCGGCGTCGGAGAACGTCGGCCAGTCGTAGCGCGAGCGGTCGATGGGGAACGGGTAGCGGATGCCGGGGGTGGTCGGGGTCGGGGTCGTCGGGGCAGTCGTCATGGTCGTCGTCCTCCTAGAGGTGGGTCACCAGCCGAGCGCCGCGGCGCCCCGCCGTCGGTCGGCGGCCGCGGCATGCGTGGTCGCAGCGGCGTCGACCGACACGACCGTGCAGCAGCCGAAGTGGTCGTCGTCGCCGGCCGGCTGGACCGTCACCGCGTGGCCCCGCGCCTCGAGCGCCGCCGGGGCCCCGGACGGGAAGCCGGGCTCCATGTAGAGGGTGTCGTCGGGCGGCGAGCGCCGGGGCGTGCCGCTCACCCAGCGGGGCCGCTCGACGGCCCGGGGCAGGTCGTCGCCGTGGTCCAGGGCGTTGACCAGCACCTGCAGGTTGGTCTGGACCTGGCCCCGGCCGCCCGGCGTCGCCCCGGCCAGCACCGACCCGTCGGGCCGCTCGACCAGGTACGAGTGCAGCGTGTGGACCGGCCGCTTGCCGCCCTGCAGCCCGTTGGGGTGCGACGGGTCGTGGACCAGGTTGGCCAGCCGGTCGTTGAGGATCACGCCGGTGCCGTCGACCAGCTCGCGGGCGCCGAACTCGTTGAACAGCGACTGCACCAGGGCGACCGCCATGCCGTCGCCGTCGGTCACGGCGATCGACGTCGTGTCGGTGCCGGTCGGGACCAGCTCGTCGGTGGCGCTGGGCGGGACGTCGCCCCGGCGGATGCGGGCCGCGGCCTCGGCCCAGCGCCCGGGCTGCAGCAGGGCGTCGGCGTCGACGTCCACCAGGTCGGGGTCGCCGAGCCGAGGGAGCAGCTCGGCGAAGGCGGCGTGCTTGGCCCGCACCAGCAGGTCGACGTGCTCGGCGCTCCCCGGCGCCAAGGCCGCGACGTCGAACTCCCCGAGCACGGCCAGCTGCGCCAGCAGCACGATCCCCATCGACACCGGCGGCTGGGTCGACACGGTGGCGCCGCGGTAGCGCACCGCCAGCGGCGCCTCCCAGGTCGACTGGTGGTCGCCGAGGTCGTCGGCGTCGAGGGCCCCGCCGCCCCGCTGCACGTGGTCGGCGATGCGCTCGGCCAGCGCCCCCCGGTAGAAGGAGTCGACGCCGGCCCCGGCGATGTGCGCCAGCGTCTCGCCCAGATCGGGCTGGCGGAAGGTCGCGCCCGCCCGCGTGTCGCCGCCGTTCGGGTGGGTCAGCGCGCCGAAGAGGTCGTGGTCAGGGCCGCCGGCCAGGCCCTGGAGGGTGGTGGCCAGCCGGTCGTCGAGCGGGAAGCCGTCGACGGCGTAGCGCACGGCGGCGGCGAGCAGGCGGTCGAGCGGCCAGGTGCCGAACCGCTCCACCAGCGCCCCCCACGACGCCACCACGCCCGGGACGGCGACCGACAGCGGGCCGAACCGGGGTGCAGAGGCACCCCGCGGCAACCGCGCCTCGATGCCGCGGGGTGCCCGACCGCTGCCGTTGAGCACGGCGACCTCGCCGGGCGCGGAGCGCACGGCCACGAAGGCGTCGCCGCCGATGCCGCACCACGGCAGCTCGACGACGCACTGCACCGCCGAGCCGGCGACCACGGCGTCGACGGCGTTGCCGCCGGCCCGGAGCACGTCCAGCGCGGCGGCCGCGGCCAGGGGGTGGCCGGCGGACACGACGCCCCGGGTCCCCGAGGCCGAGTCACTCGACAACGCCCACCGCCTCGATCTCGACCAGCATGTCGGGGCCCTTCAGGCGGCTCACGAACACCGACGACCGGGCGGGCAGGCGCTCGCCGAAGTGCCGTCGGTAGGCCTCGTTGACCGGCGCCATGTCGGTCACGTCGTCGCGCAGGTACAGCGTGAGCTTCACCACCGAGGCCAGCGACGAGCCGGCGCTCTCGAGGATCGCGGCGATGTTCCGCAGCGCCCAGTCCACCTGCTCGGCGGCGTCGCCCATCTGCCCGGTGTCACGGTTGCGGCCGGCCTGGCCCGCGGTGAACACCAGCTCGGTGGCACCCGAGACCCGGACACCCTGGCTGAACGGCCCGGTGGGGGTGGGCGCGGCGTCGGTCCGGACGGTCCCGAGGTGCGCGGTCACGCCGAGCCCTCGCTCTCGACCGTGAGCCGGGCGATCAGCGCGTCCTGGTCGGGCGAGCCGCCGCCGACGCCGACGGCGCCGATGCAGTTGCCGTCGCCGTCCGTCACCGGGTGGCCGCCGGGGTTGAGGGTCACCCCGCCCGGCAGCACGCTGGTGAGGCTCTCGGCGAACAGCGGCCGGTCGGCCCACTGCTCGAGCAGCTGGTCGGTGGGCTTGCGGAACGCCGCTGCCAGCCGGGCCTTGCCGAACGCCATGTAGGGCCCGTGCCAGTTCTTGCCCCGCGCCAGGGCGACAGGGTGCCCGGCCGCGTCGACGACCGCGATCGTGATCACCATGTCCCGCTCGGCGGCCAGCCGGCGGGCCCGCTGCACGAGCTGCTCCGCGACCTCGTAGTCCACGCGCCCGCCGCCCGCTCAGCCCGTCGACGCCGCGGTCGTCGAACCGTTGGCGCCGGCGCCGTCGTCCCAGGGCGTCGACTTCAGCCGTAGGAAGCGGGCCGCGTTCTCGCCCATGAGCTTGCGCAGCGCGCTCTCCCCGATCACGTCGCGCCACCCGATCACGTGGTCGGTCGAGTCGGGGAACATGCACTCGGGGTGGGGGAAGTCGGACTCGTACATGAGCACGTCCTCGCCCAGGATGTCGATCACCGCCTTGGTCATCGGCGCCCCCTCGAAGGCCTCGATGGCGCAGAACACCCGGCCGTCGGCCACGAACTCCAGCGGCGTGTGCTTCAGCTCGTCGGGGACCGTGCCCTCCTTGACAAAGCGGATCTGCTTGTCGAGCCGCACGATCCAGTTGGGCAGCCAGCCGTGCCCGGTCTCGACGCAGCCCACCCGCAGGTTGGGGTAGGTGTCGAGCATGCCGCTCACCAGCACGTACGCCAGCAGCCGCTGGGCGCCCCACACGTGGGCGGCGGTGCGGGCCACCGCCGCGTTGCCCCAGATGTCGCGGTAGCCGGGGAAGTAGGGGGCTTCGTAGAAGAAGCTGTGGTGGACGATCGGGAGGTCGGTCTCGTCCATGGCCTGCCACAGCGGCGCCAGGTCGGGGTCGTCGACCGGCAGCCCCTCCGGCAGCACCGGCCAGACGCCGGCCACCCAGTCGGACTCGGCCAGCGACCGCACGGTCTCGGCGGCCCAGGCCGGGTCGTTGGCCGGGGCGAGGATCACGGCCTTGAGCCGCCGGGCGTCGACGCCGCAGTAGTCGTCCAGGTAGCGGTGGTAGGCGCGGTACATGGCCTTGGCCAGCCCGGGCTCGAGCGCCGAGCTGCCGGGCGCCCACGTCCCGGGGATGATCAGGTCGATGTCGACGCCCTCGACGTCCATGTCGAGCAGGCGGCCCTCGGGGTTGTCGTGCTGGATCCGCTCGTGGACGGGACGACGGGCGTCGTTGACCGTGCGGCCCTCCAGGGCGCCACGGGCGCCGGCACCGCTCTCGGCCACCTCGCCGTCCTTGCGGCCCGCGACCCGGGTGAACGGGTAGGGGTTGACCCGCACGACGCCGTACTCGTGGGTCGGGTGCCCCCGGCCGGCGACCGGCTTGGTGGGGCGGACGTAGGGCGTCAGCTCGTCGGCGCGGCGGCGGAGCTCGTCGTCCGCGTAGCGCATGAGCACCTCGTAGCTGGGGGTGACGTGGGTGTCGACGTCGATGACGCGGTAGCCGTGACGCATCTCTCTCCTCGGGCTCGTCGGGCCTGGGCGGCCTAGTCGCGGTCCTGCTGGCCGGGGACCGGCGTGGTGGTACGGGACAGGCGGGCCACCGCCATGCGCTCGACCAGGTCGTTCTGCACCCGGTCGAGCAGCTCGTAGGTGCCGCGCACGGCGGCGTCGACGTCGCGGGCCTCGATGGCGTCGAGCACCCGCACGTGGCCGGCCCAGCCGGCGCCGACCTTGCGCGGCGGCGCGTCCTCGGGCTGGGTGAACACCCGCCAGAAGGACGGCAGGCGGAAGAAGAGGTTGGCGTTCGACTCGTAGACCTGGGCCAGCACGGGCCGCTTGGTCATGCGGGCGATCGCGGTGTGGAACTCGATGTCGGCGACGTGGAACCCCTCCTCGTCGGCCGGCTCGCGCATCCGCTCCAGCGGACCGCGCGCGGCGTCGAGGTCGTCGTCGGCCCAGTTGCGGGTGGCGATCTCGACGATGCGGCACTCGAGCAGCTTGCGGGTGTCGTAGACGTCCTCGACCGAGATGGTGGCGGCGAGGGCGGCGTAGTCGACCTCGTGCTCGGCCACGGCGCTGGGGTCGCTGACCACCAGCTGGCGGTTGCGGCGGAGGAGGAACCCGGCGGCCACGAGGCCCTGCAGCGCTTCGCGGACGGTGGTCCGCCCGACGCCGAACGCCTCCTGGAGCTCGCGCTCGGCCGGCATGGTCTCGCCGGAGCGGAGGCGCCCCGACAGGATCTGCTGCCGCAGCTGGGTCGCCAGCGAGTCGGCGAGCGTGACTCGCGTGAGCTTGTTCATGGCGTGGGGGGCTCCTCCGAACACAGGCTGAACGTCTGCTTTGTCTGACAACGTAGCCCGATGCGCCTAGCGTGGCAACGGCCGGACAGTCGCGCCTGGTCGAGGGCCACGTAAGACTCTGAACAGGTAAACGAAACACACAGACCCTTGACGTGGTGATGTCCGCTCCTTACGGTTGCCACCGATAGTGAGGTCTGTTTGTCTGACAAAGTGGGTGGAACGATGCGGCAAGAGAGCTGGAGCTGGCGCCGGGGTCTGCTGGTGGTCGCCTGCCTCGCGATGGTGGCCGTCGCCTGTGGTGGCGACGACGACGACTCGTCCGGCGGCGACACCGGCGGTTCGGGTGACGACGCCGAGCCGCTGGTGATCGCGGTCGGCACGGAGCCGTCGACGCTCGACGTCCAGGCCGTCAACGACCGCAACGCCCGCGTCTTCACCAGCAACGTGTTCGAGAGCATGCTCGGGCGCGACGACGAGGCCGAGATCGTCCCGGTGCTGGCGGAGTCGTACGAGTCGGTCGACGACTCCCACTGGCAGTTCCAGCTGCGCGACGACGTGACGTTCCACAACGGCGAGCCGTTCGACGCCGCGGCCGCGGCGTTCAGCATCAACCGCATCATCGACCCCGCCTACGAGACCCAGCGCACCTCGTACATCGAGGGCATCGTCGGCGCCGAGGCGGTCGACGAGTACACGGTCGAGATCGAGACCGACGGCCCCAACGCCACGCTGCCGATCCAGATGACCCAGATCCAGATGGTGCCGCCCGAGGCCGGGGCGCAGCCCGACTTCGGCGAGAACCCCGTCGGCACCGGGCCCTACGAGTTCGTCGAGTGGCAGCGGGGCACGAAGATCAGCGCCCGCGCCTACGCCGACTACTGGGGCGAGGCACCGGAGATCGGCGAGTTCAGCGTCGACGTGATCCCCGACGCGCAGACCGCCCTGTCGGCCCTGCAGGCCGGCGAGGTCGACCTGGTGCTCGACATCCTGCCCGAGCAGCGCGACCTGGCCCCCGAGTCGGTGTCGGTGCCAGCCACCGAGTTCAGCTACATCGCCTTCAACACCCACATCCCCGAGCTGGAGGACCCGCGGGTGCGGGTCGCGATGAACCTGGCGATAGACAAGGAGCTCATCGCCGAGACCATCTACGGCGGCGAGGCGGCGCCACAGCCGGGTCAGATGCTCACCGAGGACATGCTGGGATACAACGCCGATCTGGAGGCCTTCCCCTACGACCCCGACGAGGCTCGCGACCTGCTGGCCGACGCGGGGTACCCCGACGGCTTCGCCATCACGCTCAACGTGCCGATCGGGCGCTACTCGAAGCTGGAGGAGGCCGCCGAGGTGGTGGCCGGCCAGCTCGCCGAGGTGGGCATCGAGGCCGAGCTCAACCAGCTCGAGTGGAACACCTTCCGCGAGGACGGCCGCATCCCCGGCACCGAGGCCGGGGCGATGGACCTCAAGTTCGCCTGGAACTCCAACGAGTGGTTCGACGCTTCCCGGATCATCAGCCACATCACCTGCGACGGCGAGAGCTCGAAGTACTGCAACCCCGAGGTCGACGACCTGATGGCCGAGGCGGGCGCCACCCTCGACCAGGACGCCCGCGACGAGCTCTACCAGGAGGTCTGGGCGATCCTCGACGAGAATCCCCACGCCATCTACATGCTGCAGCAGAACCTGATCTACGGCCTCTCCGACCGCCTGGAGTGGACGCCGCGGCTCGACGACGAGTACCTGGTCTCCGAGATGGCGTTCGGCTAGCCCGTGGCTCTGAGGGGGTTCGTGCTCGGCCGGCTGCGGGACGGCGCCGTCGTCCTGCTGCTGGTGCTCGCCGCGGTCTTCGTGCTCAGCGCGATCGTCGGCGACCCGGCGGGGGTGATGGCGCCGACCGACGCCTCCGAGGAGGAGATCGCCCGCATCGCCCACCAGCTGGGCACCGACCGGCCACTCCTGACCCAGGCGGGCGACTACTTCGGGGGCGTCGTCACCGGCGACCTCGGGGAGTCGACCTGGCAGAACCGCCCGGCGCTGGACGTCATCGCCGACGCCCTCCCCGCCACGATCCGGCTGACCCTGGCCGGCATCGCGGTGGCGGCGCTGCTGGGCGTCACGTTCGGGGTGCTGGCCGGGGCCCGACCGGGGTCCCGGCTCGACCGGTGGGCCAACGTGGTGGCCACCGTCGGCCTGTCCGTGCCCACCTTCTGGCTGGGGCTGCTGCTGATCGTGGTCTTCGCCGTGCAGCTGCGGCTGGTGCCGACGTCGGGCGACACCGAGTGGAAGAGCCTGATCCTGCCGGCCGCCACCGTCGGCTTCGAGCACGGCGGCCGCATCTTCCAGCTCGTGCGCTCGGCGGTGGCGGAAGAGGTCTCGAAGCCGTACGTGCTGGTGGCCCGGAGCCGGGGGTTGAGCCATCGGGGCGTCGTCGGCCGCCACGTGCTGCGCAACTCGGGGATGCTGATCCTCACCACCGTGGGCTGGGAGTACGTGCGGCTGTGGGGCGGCGCGGTGTTCGCCGTCGAGGTGGTGTTCGCCTGGCCGGGCATCGGGCAGACCATCATCACCGCCACCGACCGCCAGGACTTCCCGGTGGTGCAGGCGGGGGTGATCGTGGCCGGCGCCTTCGTCGTGCTCGCCAACCTGGCGGTCGACGTGCTGTACCGGGTGGTCGACCGCCGGGTGCAGGTGGCCTGAGTGAGCGCGGTGACCGTGCCGTCGGTGGTGCCGGACGAAGGCGAGGGCGTCGGCGTCGCGGCTCGGCTGCGCAGCCGGGTGGCCCGGGGCCGGGGTGCGCTGCGGGGGCGGGGCTACCTGGTGTGGGTGTTCGTGCTGCTGGTGATCGCGGCCTTCGCCGTGTTCGGCGACCTCCTCGCCCCGATCGACCCGGCGTTGCAGGCGCCGCGGGACCGGCTCCTGGGGCCGATGAGCAGCACGGACTCCGGCCTGCACGTCTTCGGCACCGACCAGCTCGGCCGCGACCTGTTCGGCCGGGTGATCGTCGGTACCCGTCTGACGGTGGTGATCGCCCTGGCGTCGATGGTGGCCGGCTCGCTCGTCGGCACCGCCGCCGGGCTGGTGGCCGGGTTCTACGGCGGCCCCGTCGACCGGCTGGTGAGCCGCGTGGCGGAGGCACAGACCGCCATGCCCATGTTCCTCATCGCGATCCTGCTGGTGTCGCTGGTCGGGGCCAGCGTGGTGAACCTGGTCATCGTGCTGCCCACGCTGGTCTGGCCGTCGTTCGCCCGCATCGTGCGGGCCGAGACCCTGCGGCTCCGGCAGGCAGGGTTCATGGAGGCCGCGGTGGTCGTCGGGGGCAGCAACGGCTGGATCATGGGCCGCCACCTGCTCCCCAACCTCGCCACCCGGATCGTGACGCTGACCGTGGTGAGCACCGGTCAGGTCATCCTGGCCGAGGCCGGCCTGAGCTTCCTGGGGGCAGGGGTCCAGGCGCCCGACACCACGTGGGGCCTGCTGGTGTCGACCGGCCGCGAGTACCTGGCGGTGGCCTGGTGGCTGACGATCGTGCCGGGGGTGTTCCTGGTGCTGACGGTGCTGGCCCTCAACATGCTCGGCCGCCGCTACACCGACGACCGGGGAGCCGCCGCGTGACCGGTCCTGCCACCACCGACGCCCTGCTCGAGGTCGAGGACCTCACCTGCCACATCGACACCCCGCGGGGCGTGGTCCGCGCGGTCGACGGCGTGAGCTTCCGGCTCGACGCCGGGCAGAGCCTCGGCATCGCCGGCGAGAGCGGCAGCGGCAAGAGCATGACCGCGCTCAGCATCCTGCGGCTGTTCGGCCCCCGCACCCGCTGCCGGCTGGGCGGGCGGGTGCGGTTCGAGGGCGTCGACCTGCTCCAGGCGTCGGAGCGCGAGCTGCAGCAGGTGCGGGGTGGCCGCATCGGCCTCGTGTTCCAGGACCCGCTCACGTCGCTCGACCCGGTCATGCCGGTGGGCGACCAGATCGCCGAGCCGCTCCGGGTGCACGCCGGGCTGGGCCGGGCCGCGGCCCGTGCCCGGGCGGTCGAGCTGCTCGACCTCGTCGGGATCCCCGACCCGCACCGGGCCGTGGGCGACCTGCCGCACCGCTTCAGCGGCGGGATGCGCCAGCGGATCCTCATCGCCGCCGCGGTCGCGTGCGAGCCGCAGCTGCTCATCGCCGACGAGGCCACCACCGCGCTCGACGTGACCGTGCAGGCGCAGATCCTGTCGCTGCTGGCCCGCCTGCGGCGCGAGCTGGGGATGGCGCTGGTCGTCATCAGTCACGACCTGGGGGTCATCTCGGCGGTGGCCGACACCATGCAGGTGATGTACGCCGGGCGCATCGTCGAGCGGGGGCCGGTCGACGACCTGCTCACCGACGCGGCCCACCCCTACAGCCGGGCGTTGGTGCGGCTGGTGCCCCGTCTCGACCAGACGTCCCACGCCCACCGGCTGCGGCCCATCCCGGGGTCGCCGCCGACGCTGACCGGCTCACCGGACGGCTGCCGCTTCCGGTCGCGCTGCGACGCCGCCCACGACCGCTGCGCGGAGGAGCCCGAGCTGGTGACGTTCGCCCCCGGTCGCGAGCGGGCCTGCTGGGCGTCGCTCGACGTGGTGGCCGACGGTGGCGTGGCCGACCCGGACGTCGACCCGGCGGAGGTGCGGGCGTGACCCTCGCCGAGGCTTCCGAGCCGGCCGAGACCGCCGAGGCCGCGGAACCTGCCGAGCCGCTGCTGGAGGTGCGCGACCTCACCGTGCGGTTCGACACGGTGACCGCCGTCGACAGCGTGTCGCTCGAGCTGCGGGCCGGCGAGACGCTGGGGCTGGTCGGGGAGAGCGGGTGCGGCAAGTCGACCCTGGCCCGGGCCATCCTGCGCCTGGTCGACCCGGCGTCGGGGAGCGTCGGCTTCGACGGGCACGACCTGCTCGACCAGCGAGGCGCGGCGCTGCGGGCCCTGCGCCGCCGCATGCAGGTGGTCTTCCAGGACCCGCGGGGTGCGCTCGACCCCCGGATGCGGGTGCGCGACATCGTCGGCGAGCCCCTCCGGGTGCACCGGCTCGGCGACCGGGCGGCACGCCGGGCCCGCGTCGACACCATGCTGGCCGACGTCGGCCTCGACCCCTCGCTCGGCGACCGCTGGCCCACCGAGCTCAGTGGCGGCCAGCAGCAGCGGGTCGGCATCGCCCGGGCCCTGATCACCGACCCGGCGCTGGTGATCTGCGACGAGCCCGTGTCGGCCCTCGACGTGTCGGTGCAGGCCCAGATCGTGAACCTGCTCCACGACCTGCAGGAGCGCACCGGGGTCGCCTTCCTGTTCATCGCCCACGACCTGGCCGTCGTGCGGCACCTGAGCGACCGGGTAGCGGTCATGTACCTCGGCGCCATCGTCGAGGAGGGCGACGCCCACCAGGTGTTCGCCCGGCCGCTGCACCCCTACACCCGGGCGCTGCTGGCCTCCGTGCTGCGGGCCGACGCCGACGCCGCGTCACGGCTGGCGCTCACCGGGCGCTACGTCACCGGCGACGTGCCCAGCCCCTCCGACCTGCCCTCCGGGTGCCGGTTCCACACCCGCTGCCCAGCGGCGATCGACCGCTGCCGCGAGGAGTCCCCCACCCTCACCCCGGCCGAGGGCGACCACGCCGACGACCACCGCGTCGCCTGCCACCGCTGGGCCGAGCTCGACGCGATCCCCGTCGCCGTCCGCGCCCGCTGACATAGGGGGGTCAGGGCCGGTCGGGGGGACGGAGGCCGTCGAGGGCCAGGGCGACCATGCGTTGTTTGACCGACTCGGACATCGGGACGTGGGCCGTGGCGCGCGAGGCGCCGACCATGAGGGCGTAGACCTCCGGGGGCGCCACGTCCGGGCGGACGGCGCCCGCCTGCTGGGCCCGATCCAGCAGCTCGCCGAACGCTTCGCGACGCCCTCGAAGGCGACCGCGACGCCGTCAGCCCCCTCGCCGCCAGGCTCGCCGACGTCCCCACACCCGCCGGCCCGACCCCTGACCAGATCGGCACACCTTGCCGTCAGGCGGACACGGCTGCCAAGCGTCGCCGTGCGATATCGGCCCAGGGCGTCTCGAGGTCGAAGTCCAACGCGTCGGCGGCGTCTTCGCTCACGCTCGTGAGGAGATCGGCGGTGGCCACGGCGGCTCGACGTACGGCGGCACGATTGTCGGGGACGCAGTACGTCCGCTTGAGCGACTCGGGCAGCTCGAAGGGAGCGAAGTCGAGCAGGCTCACCAACCCGAAGGACGGATAGGGGATCCCGCGGGCGGCAGCGAACAGGCGCAGCGCTTGCTGGCGTCCCTCGCTGATGCGTTCGGCGGCTTCGTGAAGCGAACCCCTTCGCAGGTGCTTCGCGGCGTCCGACAGCGCCCACCAGCCCAACATGACCCACTCGCGCGCCTCGCGGTGACCGGGCGGGTCCGCCACCGCCGGCTTCCAGGCCTCGACCAACGCGGCGTCCTTGTCGACCAGGGCTACAGACCCATCCGGCAGACCCTGACGTCTGCTCGCCGGCATGAACACGAGATCGAGCTGCACGCCGTCGCTGTACTCGACAGCGAAGCGGCGGGTTTCGGGCGGCCAGCCCGGCAGCGTGTGAACCAGGAGGTCGGCGACGTCGCCGACCGTCCGCACGACATCGGTGCCCTCCTGCTCGAGCTCCTCCGGAGCCAGCGCTCCTGCATACCCGACCCCGGCATCGATGTCGGACAGCTCGTCACCCCGACCCGCGGCCAACGAGCAGCTCAGCTCCAACCACCGCCACCGCTCGGATCTGCTCACCTCACGGCGAAGACCCTCGACAAC